>JAOZLU010000122.1:6012-14232 GCA_029934695.1 Desulfobacterales bacterium
TGCCCGCATCCACATCTTCATCATCGCTGACAATCAAACCCGTGAGACGTACAAGCATTTCAGCCGCTGCCATTGCTTCAGGATACAACTCCCACGCCAATGGATCAGCGCCCGCGCCCTTCCGAAATTCCCTGGCCCATTCCTTCACGATAAACGCATCATCCCTGAGAATCACCGTGTAAGGCGTATGAGGAAATTTAGTATTCCGAGTCGCCTTCACAAAATTTCCTTTTTCCAGCAAAAAATCTCCCAATTTCCCTGAAATACGGATTTCCTCAAGCCCGTCATCAGCCATCAGCAAAGGGAACCTGTCCAAAATATCCGTATTCCGGCGAAGCCAGACTTCCTGAGCATAAAACACATCTCCCCGGGCCTCATCTTCGAGAACCCTAAGCCCTTTTCCGATATCCCTGAGCGTCCGGGCCTCATTTTCAAACCGATCACACCAATCTTTCACCGAGTCGCCGAATTCCCTGTCTGACTTCATCTCCCGGACGGTTTTCAAAAGCCAGTAAATCCGTGTCGCAGGTTTGGGCTGATGCGCTTTCAAATGCTCCCAGCGATATTTTATATTACTGAAATGCCCCATGAGAACATTCCAGTAAAGGCCAGATGAATAGGCCGCACGATTGGGCAGTTTGCCAAAATGTTTCGCCCCCTCTTCAGGACAGTCCTTAAACCGCTTCTGGGATGCCTGACTCAGCACATTTGTCAGATCGTGAATTGCAACCGTGTCGTTCTGATGTTTCTCCGTCCACCGTTTTAATTGACGAAACCAGGGCATTTTATTCAATATTTTGTCATCAAACCGGACAAGAACATGGCCGTCATGCGGCCCCCTCGCAGCCCTGCCATAGCGCTGGAGAAAATTCATCGGCTCAAATCCCGGCTCCATGAACAGGAGATTTGCACGGAATGTGACACCCATTTCAACGCTGGCCGTTGCCACAAGCACGTCAAACGCTTCAGGATCTTCATGCCGGCCTGCAACAAAAAAGCCATTTCCGCCGGCATTGACACGGGAATCATCAATACTGTTGACCAGCAGCACCCGCCCCGGGTGAATCTCTGCTCCCCGGAAAATCTGCTCCAGTTCCGGGAGATGCAGTTGCAAATCCGCCAGCCTGTTATAAATGATGACAACTTGGCGACCCTTTGCAATCTCGTGCGTGATCGCTTCTGTGTGCAGCCTGATCAAATCCGGCAAGCTTTCGCAATCACACAAAGAGAGACGCACATCACCATGAACCGCTCTGCCCTCGTCTGTCAGTTCCTCGTGAAGTTCGGCAATCTCATTTTCAGCCACATCCAATCGCTGCAAAACCGGTGCGATATCCAAAGGCGTGGCAGACAGAAAACTGACTTTTGCCCGGCACGGATGTTCTGCTGCCAGTTTCGCAAAAAGAGCGGCCAGACCAAACCCTCTTGGAGATATGGTATGAAACTCGTCAAAAACAATATGCTCAAACGTGTTCAGCATTTCAAACACGCCCACATCGGACTGGCCTTTTTCCGGCCTGTATCGAAGCAGCAGATAACTCACGACTTCCGGGACAGCGATAATCATCTCTCCGCCCTCCCGTGTCGCATCCAGATCATAAACCTCCCGGATCCGTCTCGCGGGGATATTGACTTCACCTGCTTCCTTGAGCCGTTTTGTTTCATCTGAATTCCACAACGCCAGCTTTTTGGAAACTGCGTCTTCATTCCATCCGTTATCCCTGATCAGGGATTCTGAAAGCCCCGCACAGAGATTTTGTGCCAGGCGCCGCGTCGGAACGATAAAGAGGACACGCTCATTTCGGACAATTGCCTGTTGAAACGCGTAACTTTTGCCCGCACCTGTCGGGGCTTCTGCAATGCGAATCTTCTTTTCCGACTCAATCAATAATTGTTGAAGCGGAGAAAGCCCGGCATCCCCTTCCTGCTTCACAGAGTGCCGGGCAACCGTAAGTTCCGTTATTTCCATTGAGTCACCTCCTCTGCCGCATCTTCCATGTCAAAGAGAGGTGAAAGCTGCAACCCATGCAGATAATAACGCTCCATAGCCAGTTCCCGTTTAAACAAAGCGGCCGTGGAAACATTCAGACGAACCGAATGTTCCCCTGTCTTTTCCAATAAGAGCATGCCGCCCCGATGCAGCCCCACACGGATGATCAATTTTTCCTGACCCGCGTATTCAAAAGGATCAAAGCCGTCCAGTCCGAATACAGCTCCCTTGAAAACCTGATCCGGCGGAATTTCCTGAATGCGGAAAAAATCTTTGAGATTTCCCTTTTTGGCGACATCCTGAATTTTTTTCTGAAGCCCGGCCTCCGCATCCAAATTCAGCCTCCGCGTCAGCGGCGGCAACAGCCGGGGCGTGTCCGTGGTAAAAACAGATGTCCGATAAGGCATGGCCGCAAGATGTTTCCGGTAGTTCTTTTTCGGAAGTCCCACACGGGCCGCAGTCATGCCCAATGCCGCGGCAAGCCCAAAGGCAACAGCGCGGTCACCGAGGAGTTCCGGGAGCGTGGCTGTTCCGCTCTGCACCATAAGGCTGTGATACGCAAAAGGCGATAATGTGCGAGCCGTTACGCTGATAGCAACAGTTTTCATTTTTCCTTCCCCGTACCGAACCAACTGTCAAAGAGTTCCGCCACTTTCGGCGCGGCCTGCTCATACTTCTCTTCTAAAGCTGGATCGTCTTTTTCAAATTGTTCCACCAATGTCTTTTGATATTCGCTGACGGCTTCAGCTTCCACACTCACTTCATGTATCTTCGCCATCATGCTGTGAATGGCCTGAATAACCGCATCGCCGTCTTTTTTGTCCACATCCGTGTCTCTGAGCGATTTCACGATTTCATAAGGCGATGTCTCAGCGCGTTCAAACTTGGCCCCATAGACTCCGGCAATCCGGGAACGAATATTGACACCTGTTGTGGCTGTCTGCCCGCCGTATAATCCTGCGATGCCCATGGAAAGGAGCAGATGATCAAGCCCTTCAGGGGGAAGCACCCTGCCCCGTGTTGACAGAACCTGCACCATGAGCGTTCCCGGCATGATAAAATAGCGGGTAAACAAACTTTCGCTGTTCTTCTTGTTTTCAGCGTCAAACAGCGTGCCGTCTTCCATTGCCCGATTGTGGAATGTCTCATCCACACACAGATGCTTGGGCAAAAGACTCAGTCCGTCAGAATAATTCACAGCGGCACGAACAGGAAGTACGCGTTTATCGTGCATTGTTGAGTCTCCGAAAACAAGTGTGTTCATGTCAAAGGCATCCGAGGGCTTTTCATTTTTACGGAGAAATGTTTTGTTCTGGGGCAGACGTCCGCCAGCACCGTAAGCCCTGAGTATCTGAAGCCCCCGTCCCTTTTCAGGATACTTGAATTTGTTGGGAACGGCACGGACATACGCCTCATCTCCGATTTCGATATCCGTTATTTCCTGTTCCTCATTTCGGAAGATTACCGGCGCAATCGCTTCCCGAATAACAACCACTGTAACGCAGCCCATATTCCTCAACGCCGGATGAATATACTCATCATCCTTTTTGTCTCCTTTGGGACTGGATGATACAAGATGGTCAATATTGCCAAGATAATTTTCAAAGCGTTTCATTATTTATTCTCCTTCTTGTTTTCGGATTTTTTTTCGCTGATTTCCTTATGCGTTTTCAAAAATGCCATGCGATAAATGGCAGACAAAACCTTCCGGCTTTTTTGGCTCGGAGATCGTCCGCCGAGAATGCCGAACCAGAGGTCATTGACAAAAATCTCGGCCACATCCATACAGCCTTCCCTCAGACTTTTTCCGCGGTTGGCTTTGGCGGCAGCTTTGTCCCTCCGAATCAGATTTGTCTCCAACTCGCTTGCCAGCGCGTAAGTCAGAGATTCAACATCTGTCTGACCGACTTTCCGAGCTGCGTTCACAGTATCCATGCAAAGCTTGAACACCAGCATCTCATCGCTTCCGGAGGCTTTTCCCCCGGGATTTTTCTGAATGCCTGCCCCTGCTCTTCCAAGTTTTATCAAAGGTTTATCCTGTTCACTCATTGTTTGATTTCCCTCCATGTAATACAGATATTTTTCATAAAGACGATGATACAAATTCTCCCCTTGTTTTTTTTTGTCCCGAAGATGAGAACATATCAGACAAATTGCACCAAAACGCTTATCCTGCATGACATACAGCCTCAGCACGTCGTATCCCAGGCCATTTGTTTCCAGAATGCCTCTGGCAATATCCAGTTTCCTGATTGCTTTTGGAATGTCCTCAAGCCCCAAAGCATTCCTGCCCAGCAGATTCACCAGCACCTTGGGCATGGCATCATAATAAAAATACGCTTTCTGCAAAATGGGAAGCCCTCGGAAAATATGAATGGGACGGCCCGTGCGTCGGGTGGCATTGAGCAGCATCCGCATGATGTTCACCTGGCCTTCAAGAGATTCAGGCATTCTTTCAAGCCGGGCCATCCGATAGCGGCTTTGATACGTTTCAAAGCCCCTCAGCACTTTGCCCTTTTTTATCTCAAGCCTGTTCAGATCATACAGGGACATGGCTCCCATTGCCCTGTCGTCAGTCAGTCCGAAACCGCCGAACAGTCCGCAAGTTGTCGGAGAAGAAATCAGCGTGGGAACACCGTTATCTTTGCCGCCCTGCAATTTGTGAACTTCCGACCGCAGTTTATGTTCGGCAAGAGAAGAAAAGCCGACATTTGTATGGGACTGATCTGAAGTGATGAGTTCCGGCCGGTTATCCCTGCCGGAAAACGCAGACACCTTGACACCATATAATCCCGTAGCCTGAGCGATTTTGCTTTCAAAAGGAACTGGCTCATCTGTGAAAAGACACCGCCCTTTTTCCTTTTCTTTTTCAACCGTGACCCGCTGCCCGGACAACAAGAGATTCATACGCCGCTTTACACCTTTTAATACTTCTATGCCGTCGCCGCTGATGAACTGGTTGAACCCGGGGCGTTTTTCATGGCCTTCGAGCCACTGTTTTAACAGGCCCTCATCCCCCCACACCTTTTCCAGCACATCTTCATCCTGTTCAGCCATTGCCGTTACCCAAAGCCCCGTAAGCGTTCGGCGGGAAGCCCTTTTATCAATGACTTTTATCCAATCCGGAGGTTCTTCTTCCACAATTTTAAGCAGTTCAGCTTCTCTTTCGGGAGAATCGGGAACAGCATTCTTAGGTTTTGCATCAACTTTCAGATTCAGAAGCAATACAAGATGCGCGGCCCGGTAAAGCCATTCCTTATCTGTTTCCTCAAAATCCTTAAACGTGGCGTATAAGGTGGTCAACTGAGTCGTGACTTTTTCCGCCCAGCGGGGCTGCAAACCGATATCTGCAAGCAGGTCATCAAGCGGGTCTTTCAACTGGTTCACCATATCCCGCTTGACTTTGAAGAGATTGCTCAAGTCCTGGGATTTAAGCCCTTCTTCGATAAATTCCGCCAATTCCTCATGGCTCGGCTGTCCATTATAAAGCGAAGGAACTCCCCGATTTGACACATTCAAATACAAACTGAACGGCAGACTGTTGCAAAGCGTGTTCACTGCTTTCTCAACAATCTCCTCATGCCGGTTTTCCGGGATCAGCATAAACAAATGTCCGTCCTGATGCACTTCGATCAGGGGCGGAACTCCGGTCAGACGCAGGCTGAACCGAGACAGACATCGCTGAAGCTCATCTAAGAGAAAAGGATGATGCGGATCAAACAGACAGATTTCTTTCCACTTTTTCAGAATATCGCCTTGTAAGTTGCGATCTTTTTCAAGGCATCTGATCACTCCCTCAAAGCCTCCTTTTTCGGGATCAGAGGACAGCCATGTTCCGTCTAACTGATCTGCGAGACGCACATAACGCGAAAGCGATTCAAATTCTCTCGGGGGCAGCGTATCCGGCGCATGGCGATGGGCCTGTGTTCCTTCCACTTTTTCCACAAGATACCTAAGCTGACTTGCTGAAAGCGAAACATCAGCACCTTTAAGAAAATTCGCAATGCCGTAACGTCTCATACGTTCATCTGTGTCTTCAATTTCAAGTGGCGCGTTGCGGGGAAGTTTCAGATCCTTATCCAGATCGTGCATGAATCCGATGACCGCCATCACCGTGAGCTTGCGGTTCAGCACAGATGAATCCATGTCCGGATTCTGTCCCATCCAGTCCAGCGCGGACAAAAGCAGCGAGCCGCGCGTGACGGACAGAAGATGATCCAAAAGGCTGACATTATAGAATTTGTCGTAAATCTTCTGCTTTTCAGGATTGGCAGCGACCCCTCCTTTGCCGCTGATGCTCATCAGACGTAGCACACGGGGATCAATATGCGTTCCTTTGTCAATTTTTTTTTGGGATATTTCATTGGGCGCGCTGCCTTCCCGATCATTTATCACATGGGCCTCCAATACCTCTGTGAGAAACTTCCTATAAACTTTTCCGGCAACAATTGTAGCGTCTTCCATCCATTTGTGCTCCATCATCGTCCCACCCCCTTTTCTGCAAGCCCGACACACCCGAACCCACTACGCGTCTTCTCCCCGATCCCCGCGTACCAGGCCAGCCGCAGGTCATTATCATTTCCCTGCAGCACCAGTGGGGCTTTCATTCCGATGACAAAGGCCCGTTTTCCGTTGGGAAACGCCTTCACCGGAATCAGCACGTCATGCCGGGGATTGGCCCGCAGATACAGCCGGTCCGCATGTACTTCAAGACTGACCTCACGCCCGGCCAGCCGGGAAAGCCGGTGATTAATGGCAGAACTCAGGTTCACTTCATTCAGATTGCTGTGCCAGCGATGTCCCTTCTTACCTTTATTAATATGGGATATTGCCAGAGGCGAAAGCATCAGCACACCCAGCCCAGTTTGTCCGGGCGCGACGGGATCATGCTCGACACATATCTCCGCTCCGGAAAAATCAACAAGCTCGGCAGTTTTAGCCCTGGCATAAGTCACATCCCTGCATTTTATTTTTTTCATAAACCCTGAAAGAGCGGGATCAGGGGTGCTTATGATCAGGGTATGTACCCGGCTCTCCTGCCTTCTCCGCCATCCGAGGGGCGCAAAATTCCATGGGCTGGCCTGATGCCCCGTAATCTGTTCCGGATCTGCCCCGGAACAAATCCAGGCATTTACAATGGCATCATGCAAAATATCCATATTTTTATAGCCAACATCCCTCCTTTTGGGCAGCGTCATTCGTATGCGAAACATGGGCATGGTCTCCTTTTTTTTGAGATTTATCCTTGCAATTCCCGAAAAATTAAACTATGCATCTTCACAAGTCAAGCTTAAAATAACCATAGAAAATAAAAATATGTCATCAAACTTTACACATCGTAACAACATATTGATATGACAAAACAAAAACGCTTTGAATATATAGAGACACAATTATTTTGGGGAGACGGGCTTACCGCAGGGAGGCTGGCTCAGACTTTCGGAGTGAGCAGACAGGCAGCTCAGAAGGTGATTGACAGCTATCGCGGCAACTTTCCGGGACAGATGGAATACAACCCTTCACACAAACGGCATGAGCCTTCGGCAGATTTTAAGCCGGTTTTTATCCGCACCAGTCCCATCTCATTTTTAGATTATCTGCGCGGTCAGGCCCTTATCGGACATTATCGGGAAGAACAGGATTGGAGCGATATTGAAATGACAGATGTTGATCGCCTGCTGAGGCCGGATTTGCCAATATTTTCGATAAAGATTGTTCTTTCCGCCCTGCTTGGGCATCGTGTCGTGAGCATTGACTATCACAGTAAAAATCGGGAACCGGGTGCCTCCATCACCCGTTCAATATCCCCAAATCATCTGATATTCGCAGATGAACGCTACCATATTCGGGCTTACTGCCATAAAAAACATGCGTTTCTGGATTTTGTGCTGTCACGAATTTCTCATGCGGAACTCACGGATGAAGATTGGGTACCTTCAACAGAAGACAGGGAATGGCATTATTTTGTCAAGCTGCGTTTCAAACCTAATCCGAATCTGCCTGAATCTGTCCGGAAGGCGATTCTCAGAAACTACCAGAATACAGAGAAGGGATGCCGGATTATCATAAGCAGAAAAGCTTTGGCATTTTATATCAAACGAAAACTGACAGAAACTGAGGATCCAAAATATGAAATGGCTTTGTGGGCATTGTCCAAGATATAAGAAAATGTAGCCGGACATCCTTTGCAGATGACCCGGCCTGATAAGTGTGGAGGCAGAAAATTCCAT
>JAOZLU010000680.1 GCA_029934695.1 Desulfobacterales bacterium
CGGGAAGTGGCGAAAATGTGGGTGCCTCGGCTGTTCCGGTAATTGTATAAATTCCTGTTGCTGTTGTACTGGATATCCAGCCGGTTTTATATGCCTTTGCCTTGATTATCGTACTTGTTGCCAATGATATGGTTGATGAATATCTCGACGAATTTTCTGAGGGTTCGCTGCCGTCTGTTGTATAGTAAATTAAGGCTCCGGCTGTGGCGCATGACAGTTCCACATTCAGGGCTGACGGATACGTTCCGGGATCAGGCGAGAACGTCGGATTCGCAACCGTTCCCGTAATCGTGTAAGACCCGGTTGCTGTTCCGCTGGAGTTCCAGTCCTTCTTGAAAGCTTTCGCCTTAATCGTCATGCTCGAAGTCACTGAAACCGGCGCCTCATAAGCCGGGGAATCTTCCTCCGGCTCAGTTCCGTCTGTCGTGAAGCGGATCACGGCTCCTTCCGTGGCGCATGACAGTTCCACGTTCTGTGATGCGGGATACGTTTCGGGATCAGGCGAGAAGGTCGGGCTTGCAACCGTTCCCGTGATTGTGTAAGCCCCGGTCGCTGTTCCGCTGGAAATCCAGTCCTTTTTGAAAGCCTTTGCCTTGATCGTCATGCTGGAAGACACCGGGATGGATGCCGTATAAATCAGAGAATCCTCGCCAGGTTCGCTGCCATCTGTCGTATAGTGAATGAAGGCATCAGGCGTAACGCATAACAGTTCCACGTTTGGACCTACAGTGTAAGTGCCGGGTTCCGGAGAAAAAGTCGGTGTCTCAACTTTTCCTGTGATCTCATAAATACCTGTAACGATTTCGCTGGCCGTCCAGTTATTTTTATAAGCCCTAGCTCTGATTGTAGTGGTCGCAGGCACAGAAACAGACTCCACATAAGCAGGAGACAACTCGGTAGGCTCACTGCCATCCGTTGTATAGCGAATCGTTGTTCCAAATGTTTCACTTTCTATGTCAATATGTTGTTCCGAGAAATGAATTCCCGGCGCGGGTGAGAGCGTCGGCGTGGCTACTGTTCCAGTTATGGGAATCATGCG
Source organism: Desulfobacterales bacterium (assembly GCA_029934695.1). Lineage (GTDB taxonomy): Bacteria > Desulfobacterota > Desulfobacteria > Desulfobacterales > 4be13 > JAOZLU01. The sequence continues at coordinate 1,040 of JAOZLU010000680.1, forward strand.
AATATGTTTGGTGGTCGTCTCTATTTCTCCCACGATCAGTGAATCCGTAAATGTCTCATAACCTGAAGCCTCAGCCGTAATAGTATGGACACCTGCGGGATGGCTCATGCGATAGCCTCCTTTGGAAAGGCTCGACGTATAGAAATTGCCACTGGTCTTAATCGCTGCCCCCTCAATGGGCATATTGGAGAAATCATCAGTGACAATCCCCTCAACATACCCAGGAAAAGCATCTGAGGCAACTTTGTTGCTTCTTCCCAAATTGAGATTATATTCCGTATCTCTCCCATAAGCCTCCGGATCCTCATTTCTTGTCTTTACATAATACACCCCGTCTTCAGGAGGAGTCCAGGTCAGAGATTCATCTGCTGCTCCTCCAGCAACATTCTGAGACACCAGCAGACTGCGGTCAGGAGCATAAATCTCAATAACAACGTCGGCGTTTTCACCGAGATCAACTGCCGCAATTGTATAAGCCTCTCCTGAAGCAACCTCAAATTTGATCCAGTCCTCATCCCCGGGAGAATCAAAGTTATAGGACAGTTCAGGCATGTCAGATATCCATATACCGTCCGATTCCGGAGGCGACGGCATAATGGCAACAGCCTGTTCAAAAGAGTCATCTTGTTCGTAGATATCCGGGAAAGAATACATCATGAGTTCATAAGCCGTGCTTTCACCATAAGCCTCCGGGTCATGATGACGTATCCTCACATAATACGGAGCGTTTTCAGGAGAAAACCACTCCAAGGATCCTTTTTCCACGTCTTGGGTATCCTGAACTGCCAGAAGCGTTACGCCGTCGGCCTCATAAAGCTCCATGGCGATATTTTCTTCCTCCAGCAGACTGTGTATGTCAATAAAATAAGTTGTTTCCGATCTACCGTCAAACCTGATCCAGTCCTCGTCCCCGGGATCGTGAAAATTATGCCGCTGATTCACAATGCCGTGCGGCGGGATGTCCAATGCCTGATCAGAGGTGTCGTCTTCTTCATAAGCATCCGGGCAGAAATCGTTATCGTCCGGGCAAAATGTATTCAGTTTGATCTCATATTCTGTATTCTCGCCATAAGTCTCTGGATCACGATGACGTATCTTTATGTAGTAAACCTCATTTTCAGACGCAACCCAGGTCAGAGTCTCATTTTCCGAGATGCCGGCAGCATCCTGAGATGCAATCAGTCTCTCGCCGGGATCATCGTAAGTGTAAAGCTCGATGACGACATCACAATTTACGCCCAGATTGCCTGCCTCAATGCGATAACGCTCTCCGCCCCTTCCATAAAATCTGTTCCAGTCTTCGTCTCCGGCATCATGAAAATTATGTTTCTGAGGTATATCATACAGTTTGATGCCGCGTGCCATAAAAAATTCATCATCGTCTTCATACACGTCCGGGCAAAAAGCACCGTTCACGATAATCTCATATTCGGTATCCTCGCCATAAGCATTCGGATTCTGATGGCGCGCCTTCACATAATAGATGCCGTTTGCAGGAGCCTGCCAGGACAGAGATGTGTCTCCCAAGACATCAGCACCATCCTGGGATGCCAGGCGGGTCACTCCGTCAGTGTCATAGAGCGCAATAACCGCGTCACAGTTTGCGCCCTGATTCTTTACCTCGATAACATAAACCTCTCCCCGGGTTCCTTGAAATTTCATCCAGTCTGCATCTCCGGCATCATGGAAATTATGGCCATCATGTCCTCTGCACGGCATGATATCATTTGCCTGTTCAAATATATCGTCTTCTTCGTAAAAATCCGGGCAGAACGTATTCACTTTAAGCTGATATGAACCGTCCCCGCCACAGCCTTTCAGATCATAACGCTGTTGTATTCTTATATAATAAACGCTGTCCTCCTGGCAGAATATCCAAGGCCAACAGTCCATCTTTGCTGACCACTCCTCCTCATAAGCAGTATCTGTGTATCCCAGAGGTGTCATATCAGTGTCATAAAATTCAATGATGGCATTGCAATTCGCATTCAGACTGCTGAACTCAATATTATACGTCTTTCCCTGAATTCCCTTGAACATTACCCAGTCCTCGTCCCATACGTCGTGAAAATTACGCTGCTGGGTTTCATCATTCGGGATAATGACATTCGCCTGGTCATAAGTATTATCGTTTTCATAGATGTCCGGCGAAGAAAAGCCGTCATCTTCATCAGGCCTGAGCGGGGAAGAAGGGCCTTCCACTCTGAGCTTGTATGCGGTATTTTTGCCATAAGCCTCGGGATCATGATGGCGTGTTCTTATATGGTAAACGCCGTATTGAGAAGCAACCCATGTCAGAGAGGCATCTGCTGATGTGTTCTGCGTCGTCGTATCCAGGTAGTCGATCACCTTATTTCCCCAGAGAGCATACTCATAAAGCTCTATGATTATATTGGAATTGCTGCCTGTGCTGTTTACCTGAATCGTATAGGTTCCGTTTTCAATGCCGCGGAATTTGACCCAGTCCTCATCCAATGCATCGTGAAAATTGTGCTGCTGGATTTCATCATTCAGGGTGATGGCAGAGGCCTGCTCAAAAATGTCATCTTCTTCGTAGAT
>JAOZLU010001169.1 GCA_029934695.1 Desulfobacterales bacterium
GCATATCTGATTACCAAATCTTTAAAAGGAATATATATCATCCTGCGGAAACAAAAATCCGTTTTAGCTGGAAAGTATGAGTAAGCTGCTCTTTGTCTGTAGTCGTCAATATCTTTTAGTTCCTCAAAGACTTCATCTAATATTCTTTCCTTATTGCCTGCAACATGATCCATTTCAAAGGGATCATAGAAAAAATCAGAACGAGTCCGATCATAATAGGCATAATGAAATGCTTTCCCCAAATTTTTTTTATCTCTGATTTGATTGAGTATTCTTATGTGATCCATCGGAAACTCCTTTCTCATCTAATAATAAATTCGCATATATGGTCAGCTTTTATTGGCTTAGAAGTAGCCAGGCGGGCGAGTGTATGATTAACTGTATCATTTTTTAGCCAATCTTGGATAAATTCTTTTAATTGAAGTTCAACGGGTAACAGTTTTTGATAAACAGACTGATCCCATAAGGCTTCAAATAAAAGGTGAAATACAGGCTCATAAATCTCCGGATCAGTTGGAATAGTTTCCCAACTGATTGGAGAAGTTACTAACAATGAAATATCCTCCGCTTTATACTCCGGCTGCTCAGTAATCAGGGCAACAGCTTTATTCACCAGGTAACCACCAAAAGTAAAATAGCGGATTCCTTCTGGTTGCCGTGTATAGGGAATCTGATCGGCACGGCAAATGTTTTTTAGCTGATTTATAGCTCTGACTAATGAATCTCGTAGTTGTAATGCCGCAAGCTTAAATGGAAAATTACGGTTGTGGATTAATTGCCACATACGATTTGTCAAAAAAGCATCAAAACCGATACTGCCACTCGGATAAATGAAATCAACTGCATTCGTTCTCGTTTGCACAGGATCAAGCATGATATATTCCTGTGATATTTTTCGGATACTCCAGAATCTGCCTGCAAAACGAACCCGATCATTGCGTCTTAATCTGAGCAGATTTATGACAGGAACTTTGCCTAAAACTTTGGAACTGTGACGGACTTCCACTGTCTGAGACCCGGCTCCGAAGTTTCCATAAATCATTCTGTAATCCACAAGCCTGTGCAAGCCCT
>JAOZLU010001170.1 GCA_029934695.1 Desulfobacterales bacterium
CCGCAAGGTTAAAACTCAAAGGAATTGACGGGGGCCCGCACAAGCGGTGGAGCATGTGGTTTAATTCGACGCAACGCGAAGAACCTTACCTGGATTTGACATCTTGGGAATCTCCTTGAAAGAGGAGAGTGCCCTTCGGGGAGCCCGATGACAGGTGCTGCATGGCTGTCGTCAGCTCGTGTCGTGAATTATCGCGACCTGCGGAAGTGATTCCGCAGAAAAATTCAGCTTATATCGGTGAAACCCTAACTTCTGATTAAATTTGGGAAAGGGCAATACCGAGGGAAGTTCGGGAAGTATCTGTGATACCAACGTCGGAACAAGAACAATTAGTTGTCGGAACTACGTTAGGAGATGGTTATCTCTATCCTACAGGAAGGTTGCAGCTTGAACATCAGGAAAAATTCAAAAACTACCTTTTATGGAAATATGAGATGCTTAAGTCGTTAGCTTCAGGGGTTCCGAAAAGATGTGTGCGCTTTGATAAGAGAACAAAGAAAGAGTATATGTCGTGGCGATTCTACACAAAGACAGTTTTTAAAGACTATCGTGAATTGTTCTATCCCGACGGACTGAAAATTGTACCTGAGAACATAGGTCAGTTACTTGTATCGCCTTTATCATTGGCGGTTTGGTTCATGGATGATGGTGGAAAAGGAGCAAAGACTCCTAAAGGAGTGATTATCAGTGTAAATGGATTTTCAGTATCGGATCGTTTATTATTGAGAAAGTGTTTGGATATGAATTTTCAATTGAAGGTGAATCTTCATAATAATGGTCAAATTTATATCCCAGCGGCATCGTACAAACGATTCTATGAGATAGTTGCTTCTTATATTGTGCCGTCAATGCGGTACAAGCTTCCTGTAACCCCGTAACGACTGAGGCGTAAGCCGAGATGGCGGTTTTCTGCCCGAAAGGGCAAATTTGTGGCCGCCATAATACGCTGACTCTTGCTTTCCATCAGCAAGATGAAGATATAGTCTGGACCTGTAAGAAATTGCAGGAATATTCGGAGATGTTGGGTTAAGTCCCGCAACGAGCGCAACCCCTATCTTTAGTTACCATCA
>JAOZLU010000123.1 GCA_029934695.1 Desulfobacterales bacterium
ATTGTAGGGTGGGTGGAGCTTGCGGAACCCACCATCACATACAAGCTTGTCCACAATCTGCCCCAGAGTTTTAAGGGGAGCCAGTTCATCCGGGTTCACCTCGGGAAGTTCGGGAAACTGATCCATGACCGCTGCCAGGATTTCCACCCTTTTTATGGAATCAATACCGAGATCAGCCTCCATATCCATCTCCAGTTCCAGCATCTCAGTCGGATACCCGGTCTTTTCAGCCACCACATTGAGCATGGCATCTGTCAGGGTTTTCAGGTCAGTTCCTGATGTTGCGGATGTCTCGGCCACAACAGGGGCGGCCTCTGGCCGGCCTGGTGTCTGTGCTGGTGCTTTCTGTATCGGTGTTTGTACAGGTGTTTCCTGAACAAAAGCTTCTGGTTTGGGAATTTCAGCACTCGTTGGTTCAGAAGCCTGCGCCCTGATATCATATAGCCCAGGTTCAGGCTTTCTCTCCGGTTTGGAAATTTCAGCACTCCTTTCTTCAGCCATTCCCTGTTCAATCCTCGGAACCGGGAGCTGTGCAGGTATCTCCGGTTTTATATAAGAAGATGAAGAACCCGGGTATGAAGAAACAGGAAGGATTTCAACCTCAGCCCCATACTGCTGTTTCATAAATTCAAGAGCGCCAACAGAGTTTGCAGCCTGATTCTCAAGGTATTGGGCATGCACCTTCAAAGTCTCTCCCTGGTAATCATGGAACATCTCCATACTACGCCCGATGCCTTCAGGAATCTTCAACTCCGGCTTTTCCCTGAGCAGTTCAATTTGCCGGCCCATAAGATCATAAAAGGATTTTGAATACTCCCTTGCATTCTCAAGTTGCCGGGAGTGGACTTTCAGGGTTTCTCCCTGATGGTTGAAAAACTGTCCGATGCCCTGTTCTATTTTATCTAAAACTGAAACCTGCGTACTGTCAAAAGAGGTTTTTTTCATGACTGATTCTTTTTTCTTCTCATTTTTCGGTGAAGGGTTGCCTGAGCTTGCCGAAGGATCGTTTTTTCTCAACTCCGGCGGTTTCATGACCTTGTCTTCATGAATTTGCTGTTCAACCCGGGATGGAGGAAGTTTTGCCTGCGTATCCGGTTCGATGACCGGGACCCCGACAACCTTTTCCGCACCCGCTTTTATTTTTTGCGCGTCTGCATGAGACATCGGAAGTTCTGCCTGCCTGTCCGCAACCGGAACCTCGACAATTTTTGTCACAATTTTTGTCACAACTTTTGCCTGTTTAATTTTATGCCCGTCATTCAAGGCATCTTCATAAGCTTTCCTGGTCTTCTCACTGACATAATTGCTGCCGTTGAGACGGACATTCATCAATCCCGATTTCTTTTCCTCCGGCTCTCTTATCTCCCTGTATGTGTCTATGTCCTCTAAGGGAACACCGGCCACACAGAGCTGAACCACTGCCTGACGCAATTGGATATCACTGCATTTTTTGGAATCAGGGTTCAGGGCCACTGCCATACATGGCCTGTCTGCAAGGATATTGGACACAAGCTTGGTCAGCACATTCTTAGGCCCGAATTCCACAAAGATTCTGCCGCCGTCCTTGTATATGTTTTCAATCTCATCTTTGAAAAGGACTGGACTGAGTATATGATCCTCAAGAATCTTCCGAACAGCTTCAGGCTCCTGGGGATAAGGCTTCCCTGTTGCATTTGAATATACCCTGCATTTTGGAGGATTAAAGGATTTTGTGCGGATGACATCTGCAAAAGGTTTTTGTGCATGACCCACAAGAGGAGTGTGAAATGCAGCGGAAACTGAAAGAGGAACTGCTGTATAGCCTTTGGATTTCAAAGCTTTGTTTGCCTTGAGAACTTCAGATACAGGGCCTGCAATGACAACCTGTCTGTCGGAATTATGGTTTGCAATGACAATATTCGGGAAGTCTGCTGAAAAATCTGACACAAGATTCTTCACATCACCGATTACAGCGGACATTGTGCCTGCATCAAAATTTTCATCCTCAGGAGGAGCCATTGCCTTTCCCCTGGCCCTGGCGAGAAAGAAATAATCCTCGTCATTCAGCACCTCTGCCGCCCAGAGGGCTGTGAGTTCTCCAAAACTGTGGCCTGCGACATAATCAGGGGCAACACCGGCTTTGGTCAGAATTTTATAAAGACCCGCTGAAAATGCTCCGATAGCCGGCTGTATATTTTCTGTTTTCTGCAAAATCGTCTGATCTGCTTTTTTATCCTGTTCCGTAAATTTGGGAACAGGGTAAACCAGGCCGGAAAGAGGAGCGGCTCCGTCCTGCACAAAGAGTTTGTCCATCTGAGCGAAACTGTCCATGATATGCGGAAAATTCATGGACAAAGTTTTTCCCATGTTCAGATACTGGGAACCCTGGCCCGAAAAAAGAGCCACAATCTTTCCGGATGCATCCATTCCCTGGTTACGATAATAAATCCCGTCAGCTGGTTCCAATATGTCTTCATCGGCTTTCGATTCCAGGGCGGATATGGCAAGATTCACTGATTCCAGGGCTTTGGAACAGGAACTACACACAAAACCCAGGCGGGCATCCGAAGTCTTGACAGGCCTGATCCTGTACTGACTTACAAAGTTTGAAAAAGCTGTTTCTCCATCTTCCCAAGTCAGCTCCTTTTGAATCTGCCTGCATTTTGTCAGAAGTTTCTCACGGCTTGAATCTGATATGACAACACCATGAGGCATTGTATGCTTTCTGAAATTTTCCCCTGGCTTGGGTGAATACTCCTCAAGCACCAGATGAAAGTTTGTACCCCCGAAACCAAAGGAGCTTATTCCTGCCCTGCGCGGATAGCCCTGATCCGGGGGAAACCAGGGGCGGGTTTCTGAATTTATATAAAAGGGAGTGTTTTCAATATCCATTTTAGGATGAGGGGTATTGACGTTTATTGTGGCGGGAAGGATTTTGTGATAAAGTGCGAGAACTGTCTTGATAAAACCGGCAGAGCCGGCTGCTGCCTTTGTATGGCCGATCTGAGATTTGACGCTGCCCAGTGCTATGTATTGCTTTTTCGGATTGTCTTTGCCAAACACAGTTTTCAATGCTTCAAATTCCGCATTGTCTCCAGCAACAGTTCCTGTTCCGTGCGCCTCAATCAGGCCGACAGTTTTTGGAGAGACACCTGCTATCTCATAAGCCTGATCCAGGGATTTGGCCTGGCCTTGGGACCGGGGCGCATAAATGCTTTTGAATTTGCCGTCACTTGATGTTCCGATTCCTTTCAAGACCGCATAAATCCGGTCATTGTCACGCTCTGCATCTCCGAGACGTTTCAGTGCCACCATCCCGACGCCTTCTCCCACAAGCATTCCTTTGGATTCTGCATCAAATGGCTTGCTTTTGTTCTCAGGTGAGAATGCAGGGGTTTTACTGAAGCAAAGATACATATAAGGCGAGTTGTCTGTGTCAACTCCGCCTGATATCATGATCTCGCTCCGGTATTCCAGAAGATCACTCACTGCCAGCTTGATGGCAGTCAGAGAGCTTGCACAGGCAGCATCCAGCACACAGTTTGTGCCTCCGAGGTTGAGCCTGTTGGCAACACGGCCCGCAATGACGTTGCCAAGCATTCCGGGAAAAGAATTTTCTTCCCAGGGGATATAGGCTAACTTTATCTTTTCAACAATTATATCAGCATCTTCTTCTGAAACACCGCTGTTGGTGAGCACCCGTTTCCAGATGGGATATTGCAGCCTGGCGGTCAGGGGCGTAACCAGCTTCTGGCCTCCGCCCACCCCGAGAGTGACTCCGATTTTACTCCGGTCACAGGCTGTCTCATCTCCGTAACCAGCATCCTCAAGCACTTTTTTTGCCACTACAAGGGCCAACAGCTGGGATACATCCGTAACCTCGAGTATGTTGGGAGGAAGCCCGAATTCCATAGGATTGAAATCAATGTCAGGGATAAAGCCGCCCCATTTGCTGTAGCTTTTGTCAGGTGCTTTGGGATCAGGGTCATAATAATCTTCTATTTTCCATCTTGAGGGAGGTATGTCTCTGATGGAATCAACTTCATTTATTATATTATCCCAAAAACTTTCGACATTTTTCGCATCCGGGAATATGGAGGCCACTCCTATCACAGCTATGGGTGTGTGCTGCAATTTTGAGTTGACTGTTTCCACAGCTTCCCGGTCTGTAATTTCCGATTTCTTAAAAGTCATATATTCCTCTCATAAAGTCATATTGTTCTTTTTATTCACGACTGCCTTTCCAATATACTGAACACTTCCTCTCTGCTGACCTTTGAAAAAATGGGACTGAACCTGGGTTGGGCATATCCGAGACCCGACAATGAATTGCCGGGCTATTCTCAGATGTCCCTGTCAGGACAAAATTTACCCCATTTCCTCAAAACTGTCAGAGTCCGGAAAAAAAGTTCCTCGTTGTTTTGCACTGCTTATAATATAATTTTGAACTACAGGTACTATTTGTTGAACATAAGAGAAAAATTCTTTCCAGGAATATAATAATGCACCATTTAATTCGTCTGATATCCACATTATTTTATCATCTTCAAGAATAGAGCCATATTCCTGAATGCCATAAATTTTTAATAAAATAATTTCTTTCAGATAATCCTCTTTTAATTCGCCAAATTCTTCGTATGTTATCTCAATTCTGAAATCTTCCAACTGCATTGAAATCTTTTCTTTCAAATCATTTGCCATAGATAAAACTAATCTGTAGTTATCATTTTTTTTCCCACACTGTTGTATATACCTCCTTATAAAAGAGGAAGATATGATGTGTTTTATAGGATTTCTTGACGATAAAAATGCTTGAAGATAGACCCATTTTTTTTCAGAACGATGGTAAATGGCAACTTCGTGGAGGTATGGATCAAAAGTATTAGTCAGCCATGCATGACATTCTGAGTATTTTATTTCCTGTTCAGGATGTTTTGAGTAATAAAATACTATGCCTTTGCTTTCCGGATAATCGCCGGCATGTTCTTTGTGTCCCTCCTGAGATAAAAATAATGGAAGATCTTTCCTTTTAAAAAAATGGCACGTTGTGTGCGATGAGCTTTTCAACAACAAGCTGCATTTTAAACAGTAACCCACTTTTGAGCCAATGTCAAAATATTGGGATGGGTTATAAATACAATTATCGCATGTATAAGGATTTCTCATTTTTTAAACTCGTTGAAAATATTTCTGTATATGATTATAACACCACTTAATTCTATCTTTCTTTTTAACTGTATCTAATATGAATTCCCATTCGATAAGTGCTTCTTTGGCACGATTTGCTAACATAAATGCCCTCTGAGCGTATATTCTTTCTTTTTTTGAAGATGTCAGTATTATAGATCTTAATTCATTCATCAACTCTGAATGTGCTTTGAACTTATGCTTATCATTAATTATCTGGTTTGGCTCTGTTTTATATAATATTCCGCTAAAATGATTTATTGAGTTTTGAACTTCAGAAACAGATGTGTATGGGGTCTTCATTCCTCGATGTTTCGTAATATGGGCAACTATATCTCTGTCACCATCAGGATTAGGAGGGGTAATGCCATTTGGATTATCTTTACGGTAATGTGTATTGTAGCTGACAGTCATTTTCCTCAGTGCCTCACTTTTATGTGTCAAGATATGAAATGGTCCCATGCCTCTTTGAAGAAACGGTTTTATCTGCAGCCCGGAAGTTCTGGACGGTTCCGATTTGCAAAATTGTTCTGGTGCGGATATGCCGTTCCCAGGCCGAACCTGGGAACGAGTTCAGAACAACCGTGTAATCTCATCTGCTTCAAACCTCGGCCATTCCACGCTTCTCCCCTCTTTGACGGCCTCAATTCCTTTTCCCTTTTCCAGCACTTCGCCGATAACGGATACAGCAATGCCGGCCTTGCGGATACGCTCCTCAAGACGTTTCCACGAATTCTCTCTGCAACAGATCAGAAGACTGCCGGACCCGATAAGCCCCAGCGGGTGAATATCGAATAACCGACAAATTTTTCCGGTCTCGGGAAAAACATGGATTTTCTCCATATCAACCCTGATTCTGTGTTGCCCGGCAATACTCAGTTCCTCAAGGGCCGTTGCCAGCCCCCCTTCTGTTATATCGTGCATCGCACTGGTTCCTGCTGACTGACCTGCGATTTGCGCTTCTTCCAAAATACTGATATCGGAAAGAAATGCTCTGCAAGTTTCAATTTCAACTGCTGTCATCCCCAGTTTTTCCAACTTGTCTCCGAATTCCCTGGCAATGATGCTTGTGCCCTCCACAGCCACGCCTTTGGTCAGCAGAATCCTGTCCCCTTTCCGAATATTGCGCTTATCAATCAGGTCGGATTTCGCGACGGTTCCGGCCAGCATTCCCGTGACAACGGGTCTCGTGACAGCATCGGTAATTTCAGTATGTCCGCCGCATAAGGTAATCTCCCATTGCCGGCATACATCTTTAAGTTCGTGCATTGTGTGACAAATCTCAGAAGGCGTGGTTCCGCATGGAAACAGAAGCGTGGTCAGAAACCATCTGGGCACGGCCCCTGAGGTGGCGATGTCATTGGCATTGATCAGAACCGCATAATGCCCTATCGCGTCCGTGGCAAAAGTGATGGGGTCAGATTTCAGAACAAGCACCTCTTCATCCGCCACATTCACGGCCGCTGTGTCTTCGCCAATTCCCGGATTTATCAGCACTGATGGATCCTGAAACACGAACTGATCCAGCATTCCTTTGAGAAGTTCATTCGGGAACTTCCCCGCAGGCAGCGGTATTCCCATCTGGATAATCTCTTTGAGTTCCTCCAGATGAGAAACAGTATAATCCGCCTCTTCTTTCCATTTTCTGTTTTCAGAACCATTATCCAAAAAAACAGTCGTCGCACCTGCACGCTGACCTGCTTTGATATCAAAGATAAAATCTCCAACTATAAGCACTTCGCTGACATCCGCGTTGAACTTTTGTGCGGCGAGCAGAATGCCGTCGGGATGGGGCTTGGGTTTAATTGAATCATCCCGTGAGATAATCAGATTAAAATCAGAGGCAGTGATGCTTTGAAAATTTTCCAGAGCGCATTCTACGGACGCAAGGGTGTTACGGGTTATAATTCCGATGCATAGCCTCTTTGAAAGCAGATAAGAAATCAGGGCTTCTGCTCCAGGATTTGGTTCCGATATCCTGGCTGCGTCCATTTCAAAATGTTCCAATTTGGAAAACGCTTCCTGTTGCTGTTCAGAAGACGGAAGGCTTTCAATGAATTCCAGGACAGGTTCGCCGTCAGGGCACTTGAGAGATTTGTTCACGAAAGAAAAATTCAGCGCGCCCGGTTTCGTCAAGGTTCCGTCAAAGTCGAACAGTACAGCTTTTATGCAAAAAGATTTGTTTTTCATTTCAATTCCTCATTTTTTATTTTTCATTTCTCACTTCCCAACTCGTCAGCTGCAAATGGTAAATGGTGGGTTCCGCTTCGCTACACCCACCCTACATTTCTGCCGCGGGACGCGGAGCATGGAAATGTTATTTATTCTCCGGGCCTCTCAGAAAGGCTAAAATCATGCCGATTCCTGCCACGATTGTTCCTGCAATCATGGCGTAACGGAACGCTTCCATGAAAATCGGCTCCAATTCCGGGCGATAGACTTTCAAGCTGAGTCCCCCGCTCAGGGTGTGAAAGGTGCTGTTGAATATGGCTCCTGACAGGGCAATGCCCAACGCCATTCCCAAGTTCCGTGCTGTGGCCACGGTTCCCGCAGCAACGCCCTTATAGGCTGGCGGGACCGCGGTCATGGCAATGGCACTGTTGGGAGAGATGAACAGGGCGGTTCCGATTCCGGCAAGGATGAGACGCCAGGCAATGGGAAAAGTGTCGGAAACTGGAGAAAGCTGTGACAGGGCAAAAAATGCGATCATAAGCATTCCCATCCCGAGAGTGCAGAGTATGCGGGTTCCGATTCGGTCCGAAATCGTCCCTGAAATCGGAGAAACGATAAACAGGGGGATAAAAAGTGTGACCATGATATATCCGGCCTGTTTTTCGGAAAAGCCGCAGGGATACATCAGGTAAAAGGGCATCAGGAAGACCATTATGAAAAGGCTTGCAAAAAGGATCATGGCTGCAAGGATCGGAAACGTGAAAAGGCGAATCATCAAAAGAGACGGTTTCAATATGGGATGGTCGTTGCGGGATTCAATTCGGATGAGCCAGATGCCTGACACGATTGAAACGCATAAGAGAGAAAAAAACGGAAAGGATGTATATCCCCATTCATATCCGTGTGTTACAGCAAAGAGAAAAGAGGATAGAGAAAGTGTCAGCAGGAATGCGCCTGCCCGGTCAAAAGGTTCAGGCCGGGTGATATCCGCTTTTCCCCCTTTCAGCAGCCTGTTCGCGATGAGACCGGTCACAATCCCTATGGGAATGTTGATATAAAAAATGGCTTGCCACGAGAAAGAATGAAGGATCAGACCTCCCAATGCCGGACCCAGGGTCAGTCCCGATGCCACGACAGCTCCCATCATTCCCATGGACTTGCCTCGTTCTGACGCGGGGAAGGTGTCAATTACGAGTGCGGGAGTGCAGGCCATGATCATTGCGGCCCCGACACCTTGGAACGAGCGCGCTGCGATCAGCCAAGTGGCATTGCCGGCCATTCCGCAGAAGAGGGAGCCGAGAGAAAAAACAAAAAGTCCCCGGCTGTAAACCCATCTCCGTCCCCTGATATCGCTCAGGCGTCCGAAGCTCAGAAGAAGCGAGGAGACCGTCAGCAGATAGATCATGGGAATCCATTCGAGAGTGGCAAGAGGTATCAGGAAATCGTCCATGATGGCGGGCAACGCTATGTGTACAATACTCCCGTCGAGGGTTGACATGAAAATACCTGTCGCCACAAGAGAGAAGATCAGCCATTTGTTGGGACCAGTTTCAGATTGTTTCATAAGCACCTGAGTGAAAGGTTGAGTTTCTTTTCCAATTCATAACTGATCACTGACAACTGAAATTTTCAACGGATCTGGAAAAATTCAGGTTAAAATAAGGATCAGCGTCAATCATATACTGCCACCGGTTTCTGAAATGCGTGGCCTCCGGTTCCACGACCATTTCATGGATCGCCTTTACCCGCACGAGATGACGAAATTTCGAGTATGGCGTATAAGTGATCAGATATCCCCGCTCTCTGAGTCTGAGGCAATAATCCGCATCCCAGTAAGCCCTTCCGAATTCCTCGTCAAATCCGCCGAGATCCTCGAACAGTTCCATCCGGGTCATCATCCCCAGTCCCATGACAGCGCTGTAATTGCAGATCATATTATTTAATCCCGCATAGCCCGGGCCGTCAGCCGTGGCCCTGTGTGCATACCCCAACAGATCAAACGGTCCCAGAATGACACCGCCATGCTCAATCAGGCCATTGGCATAACATATTTTTCCGCCCACAGCGCCGACCTCATCTCTTTGGATATGCTCAGTCAGGCTGATGTAGCTTTCCGGGGAAATGAATTGCATCGTGTCATCCAAAAAAAAAAGCACATTGCCGGACGCATGGCGGACCCCTGCGTTAAAAGCTCCGGGAACGCCTCCGGGTCCGTCAGATTCCACCCATTTGATAATGATGCCGCCCTTGTTGTATCGCCTTAAAAACGCTTTTCTGCTGAAGTTTGCAGATGAATTGATGCAAATCAGAATCTCAAAATTTCTCCGGGGAACATAAGAGAAAACAGTGTCGAGAATTCGGGATAATACATCTTCTTCTCCGTGAGAAAATACAAGCACGGAGCATGATAAAGGTCTGACAATATTTCTCCGGACTCTGTAAACCCCTTTCCATGCGTCCGGTGCGTCTTCTGCTACGCCTGAGATGTTCCGCCGGTTCAGCGCGTCTTTTAACGCAGACAGTCCGCTGACAAAGACACCGGGCTTGGCTTCAGGGCCGGAAGCAATCGAACCGGGTCCCATGCGCCAGTGATAGAGGATTTTGGGGATATGGTAAATCTTGTCGGTTTTCTCTGCAACCCGCAGTAAAAGATCGTAGTCCTGGGAACCTTCATAAGCCTTGCGAACCCCTCCCAAAGACTCAAACAGGCTGCGTCTGTACATGGCAAAGTGCATGACGTAGTTGAATGACAGGGACAAATCCGGGTTCCAGTCTGATTTGAACCAGGGGTCACAACAGTTTCCCTGCTCATCAATCTTATCCTCATCACAATAGACACAATCCGCGTCCGGATGCGTGTTGAGAGTTCTCACATATTCAAGGAGGAGAAACGGATCCAGTTCGTCATCATGGTCCAGAACACCTATGTATTCGCCATTGGCCATTCCGGCTGCCTTGTTGATGGTCGCGGCAATACCTTCATTCTTATCCGAAAACATTATCCTGATGCTTCGGCTTTTTTTTGCATATTTTTCGAGAATCAGCCTGATATTCACATTATCTGACGCATCGTCAACAATGCATAATTCCCATTTTTTATACGCTTGCCGCAGGACTGAGTTCAGGGCCTTTTCAAGAATTTCAGGCTCTGTATTGTAAACCGGCATGAGAACGCTCATCACCGGCCTGTATTGCAGCATATTCAGGTATTTCGGATCATTTTTTTTCATTTACCACGGGATATGAACACTCGCCTTGTCAGAGTTTTCAATATATCTCCCAGACGGATCATCATATTGAAAATATGTTTGGCAAGTCGCCTCCTTTTGCTGTTCAGCGGAATGATTCTGTCCCTTATTCGGCAACAAATTAAAAGGGCCTTCCAGCCGCGGGAATCATAGATATTGCTTAAATCAGCCTCCCTGTCGCTTATGGCCGCTTCAAGGGTTCTGATGTGAATATGTGCCTGTGAAAGTTCCACATCTTTCTCGGATATCACATATTCAAGATTTTCAGCATAGATTTTCTTATGTTTATTGCATAAATATCGGATCAGAGCGCGGCGATTTTCAGGAATATCACACGCGGAATTTCTGGAACCGCTCCGCATTCGGTACTCAAACATGGGACCGCTGAGGAGATTAAATTTCCACCCTTTTTCCATTGCGCTGATCCAGAATTCCCAGTCTTCATAACCGGTTGTCATTTCCGGATCATATCCGTTGCATGCTTCCCATATTTCCCTTCGATAAACAGAAGATACCACGACCGAATTATACAACAGAAGCCTTTTGGGATCAAACGGAGGAAATTCCCATGCCCCTTCTTTTTCACCGAAAAATTGCGCGTGGGGATAGACAACGCCCACATCAGGATTATTCTCCAATATCTCTGCAGCTTTGTTTAGATAATGAGGAGCGATTCTGTCGTCTGCATCCAATGGCAGAATATACTTGCCCCGGGATAAGCCAATGCCGTTGTTCCGCGCTGCTGCAACTCCGGAATGGGCCTGATGAACAATTCTGACTTTCGGATGATCCGGAAACTCCCGATCCAAATCCTTAAAAACTTCCAGAGTGAACGTATCGGTTGAGCCGTCGTTGACAACGATCATTTCATAATTTTTGAAAACAGATGCCAGGACGCTTTGCATGGCTTCTCTGATAAATTCCCCGTGATTATGGCAGGGAATGATGACAGAAACTTTGACGGTGGCAGATGACATTATTGAAATCGCTGATCCCTGTGATTTTGTTCTTTTATCATAACTACAAGTATTGACTATAAAAAAAGGATAAAACGATTCCTTTCCGGTCTGATATTCTTGTCACATTCTGTTCCTTATAATTCTCTTTGAATCTGAAGGCAAGGGTTTTTTCAGTTGGAGTGTATGGCAAAAGCGAAACTTTGCACCAAAAAACAGACTCAGGCCCGGCCAATAGGTGAGCACAAGCACTGCGGCAAACAGCACAAGCATAAAGGGGAAGGCTGCCTGGTAAAACGGTCACGGGTTTTTCAAAACGATATTTCCAGAAAAATGATGCCGAGATGAACAGGGTCAATTCCGTAACTCACAGCTACCGGAAGGATGAGCGGAGAAAATGTCCAGAATGGCTCCGAGGATGAGCAGTAAAATATTCAGAAGGATCAGGAAGACAAGTTTATTGGTGACAGCCGCCTGAATCATCTCGCCACTGCCGGACGGGGTTTGCAACCCCGTCCGAAACCTTTGCTTTCGTGGACATGCTGCCGGACGGGCCAAGACCGCCACTGCCGGACGGGGTTTGCAACCCCGTCCGAAACCTTTGCTTTCGTGGACATGCTGCCGGACGGGCCAAGACCGCCACTGCCGGACGGGGTTTGCAACCCCGTCCGGCACATAGAGGCTGCAAACCCCGAACCCCGTCCGGCACAAACTTTCCTGCTAACGTTTTGAGAACTGGAAACGGGCTCTTGCACCCTTCTGTCCGTATTTTTTCCGTTCTTTGACTCTGGGGTCCCGCTTGACAAAGCCGGCTTTTTTCAGAATCTGCCTGAAATCAGGATCAGCCAGTATCAGGGCCTTGGTGATGCCATGCCGGATTGCACCGACCTGTCCTGAGATGCCACCGCCTTTCACTCTGACTTTTATGTCATAGGATTTGAGGGTGTTTGTCAGGGTAAGCGGTCGCTTCATAATAAGCATTGCTGATTCAATTGGGAAATACTCGTCCGCAGACCGATTATTAACGATAATTTCACCGTTTCCAGGTTTTATCCAGGTCCTGGCAATAGCGGTCTTCCGTTTTCCTGTTGCATAATAAATATTTTCTTTTTCCATTTAATTCCCCGGTAACTGAATTTGGGAGTTCACTCTGGTTCCCCAATTCCTCAATATTTTAATTCCAGAACATCAGGCTGTTGGGCACTGTGAGGATGCTTGTCTCCCGCATAAACCTTCAATTTTTTGAAAAGTTTACTTCCAAGCCTGTTTTTGGGCAGCATGCCCTTTACCGCAAAACGGATAATGTCCTCCGGCCTTTTTTCCATAAGCTCTTTTGCAGTAATCGTTTTAAGTCCCCCGATGTATCCGCTGTGCCTGTAATAGCATTTCTTGTCCAGCTTTTTGCCGGTAAGGCGGATTTTTTCGGCGTTGATAACGATAACAGTGTCCCCCGTATCTGTATGAGGGGTGTATAGCGGATTATGTTTGCCTCTGATGCGGGTTGCTATCATGGTTGCAAGCCTTCCGAGGATTGCACCTTCTGCATCAATCACCAACCATTTGTTTTCGTTGTCAGACTCTTTTGCACTGTATGTGTATTTTTTCATATTTATCACTCCTGTTCGTAAAGAATCTGTCTTTCTAAAATAAAAAATATGTTGTGTCAAGGAAAAAAAAATGAAAGTTCAGAAAGGTTGCATGAAATTTTGGCATGATTCTTGCCTTCTTGATTATGAAGGTTAATATTCATTATCCGGGATGTTCAACTGCAACTTTGAAATATTCTGCAAACCCCGACAAAAAAAATCAGATGATTTCCTGAATATCGTATAAAAGTACCATATAAGACCCGTTATTATCTTTTAAAGGGTAATATATGCCACAAAAAAGAGCCTTGCCACAGAAATTGTCAACACACTTTCCCTGCTGGGAGGATATTCAAAAATCAAAGATGATTTTGCAAAATATGTTCAAAAATCAAGACATGAGACCTCCGAGGTTTTCAAAACCTCGGAGGTCTGCTGTGGAATGCATTCCCAGGCGGAGAGCACCTGGGAACGAGTAACTTAAAACGGCTTCATTGGCTGATACTCAGTATTCTCAGGCTCAGGCTCAGGCTCATCAGGCTTATAGAAGCCAAAATCAAATTCGGACGTGTCCCCTGCTGTCAGCGTGATGACGCTGCTGACCACGCCGTGACCAGGCACAGCATGACCTGTACTGCCGGAATAGCCGTTGAGAATACCTCCCTCGTTGAAATTTTCAGGAGCCGTCTGAACAATGTAGTCACCCTCACACAAATTTTCATAGACGTAGCGGATTCCTCCCTGCTCATCCTCAGCACTGAACACATCAGCCAGGAATTCATCAACATCCGGGGTGTAATCGCCGCTCCCGTCGCTGTCCTGCCAGAGACTGACTTTGACATTTTCAATGCGGATTTCGCTGTCAGACTGATAAACCCCGTCATTGTCAGCGTCGTTCCAAGTAATGCCGCTCAGACCCAGATCGCAGATAACAGGTGGAATTTTATCTTGGGAAAAACCGAAATCAGCAGTCAGATTGGTGTCGGGGTCGTCGTCTCCGTCATTAACAGGTTCTTCGCCTGCGGTCAGGGTGATGGCCAGGCCGACGACACCATAACCGGACATCAGAT
>JAOZLU010000124.1 GCA_029934695.1 Desulfobacterales bacterium
ATATCGCAAGGCAAAAAGGTAAAGAAGAAGGTAAGGAAGAAGGTAAGGAAGAAGGAACAGGACCGGAGCAGTTGAAAAACTATGTTATCAGCGGCGGAGGAACCGGCCTGCATTGGGATGAATTGGATGAAGACATATCTGTAAAATCGCTTCTTTTGGGAATCGGAGACCAGACACGATATGCGGCACAGCTTCATAGGAAAGCATCGTGAAACCGATGAGGTTCAGCAGGTGAATATCAACTGATGAAAGTCCTGACATTTTCAACCCTTTTTCCGAACGGCGAGATGGTGGAGCAGACTTGTAGTTGAGTGTCAAACCAATAAATAAAAAATATTATGAAAATCCTTCATATACTTGATCACAGCCTCCCGCTTCATAGCGGTTACACTTTCAGAAGTCAGAATATCTTCCGCACCCAGCGAGAGAGAGGATGGGAACCCGTAATTCTCACATCTCCCAAGCACGAGGAGAGTTGGAAAGGAGACTGGGCAGAAAGAGAAACAATTGGCGATTTCACTTATTACCGGACAGGTGCTGTACCATATATGACTTTTCCCATCGGAGGGGAAGTCCGAATGATGTCGGCTCTTTACAAACGAATGAGGGAAGTGGCAGAGATTGAAAAGCCGGATATCATTCATGCCCATTCACCTGTGCTGAACGCCATACCCGCTCTCTTTGCAGGGCGAAAAACAGGTATTCCTGTGGTATATGAAATCCGGGCATTCTGGGAGGATGCCGCGGTGGATCATGGAACTTACGCAGAGAACTCCTGGAAATACAGACTGACAAAGCACATAGAAACCTGGGTTTGTCAAAAGGCAACGCATGTGGCCATCCTCTGCAACGGGTTGAAAGACGATCTGATAAAAAGAGGAATTCCAAGGGATAAGATTACCTGCGTGTTTAACGGCATCAATCAGGATGACTTTAAGCCATGTCAGTCGGATCAGGAATATCTGACCAAGTGGAATCTTTCCGGCAAAAAAGTCATCGGGTTTATCGGTTCGTTTTACCGGTATGAGGGACTTGACCTTCTTGTTGAAGCGTATTCAAAGATTGCGTCCCGAAATCCGGATGTGGTTCTCCTGCTGGTCGGTGGCGGCGAGATGGAAAAGGAACTCAGATCACAGATTGCGTCACTGAATCTTGGTGAGAGAGTCGTCATGCCAGGCCGGATACCCCATGACCGGATCCCCGGAGTCTATGCGCTGGTTGACATACTCGCCTATCCCCGGTATTCCATGCGCCTGACCGAGCTGGTCACGCCGCTGAAACCGTTGGAAGCCATGGCAATGGGCAAAGTGCTGGTGGCAAGCGATGTGGGGGGACATAAGGAACTGATTCATCATAATGAGACAGGGGTTCTCTTTCCGGCAGGTGATGCCAATGCCTTGGCTGAATCGCTTGAAATGTTGCTGGATGACGATTTGTTGCGTCAGGGGATTCAGGACCGAGGGGAAGAATGGGTGAAAGAGATGCATACTTGGAAGAAGACCACGTCTGTTTATGCGGATATTTATGCAGAAACTGTCTGAGGAATTCACAGGGAAAAAAGGGGGTTTCCATTCCCCTGTCCATAAGACTGAGAAATGACATGCGGCCGGTCTTTGAGGAAGAAATTTTTCGGCAGACGGATTTTTTGTAATTACCCTTGACAGGGATTCCGTTTTCATGCTATGGAAGGATCCTTTGGGCGGGTTCCGGGACCCTGGTCAGTTCTGGTTCTTGAAGAATGGGGAGGTGGGTTTGAAGCAGCCTGATATTTTAATAAGGACTCATAGCGATCCCGGCCAGAAAACCAGTCAAAATTTTCAAACATTAAAAGTTCTGTCCATATTTGCCGTTGTTACAGGACATTATTTTGAAAATATAGAAGTGTTATGGATTCCTGTAACGGTGGGGTTATTTATATTTGCGTATTCCTCTGCATATTTTACAACTATCAAATATGATGAAAAATTTGACAGAAGACAATACTGGCTGAACAAAGTTTCCAGAGTTTTTAAAGAATTGGTCATCACCAATATATTTTTATTGATTTTCCTTGTTTCTCAGGGAGAAAAGGACATTTTTTGCTGGCAGACAACAGTGAATTTTTTTGGTCTTACCGGATTTCTGAACTGGTTAAGAATAGAAAACCCAAGTCCGTTAGGAAAAGGTATGTGGTTTATGACCCTCCTGTGGGTTTTTTACTCTGTCTATCCTTCTGTGGTGACTTGGTTTCGAGTCAAATTCACCGCCTGCATACTGGCGTTTGTTTCTCTTGTATGCGCCTATTGTCTTAACCAGCACATCGTTATTGGCCATGCGTTGTTCTTTACAGCAAATGCGTTTGTTTTCGGAATCTGTACAGCTAAGATTAAAACTGGATTTTCATATCGAACAAGCTTGTTGATATTAATATCTTCATTTTTGGCAATGGTTCTGCTGAATTTTGCTATTTCTTTTAAAACGATCAACTTTATCCTTATATTTTTATTTTCAGCATCATTAGTAAACTGCTTGAAATATATAGATATTCATCCGTTTATACATAAAGTCGGGGATTATTTTTCTGATTGTATTTTACAAATATATCTCATCCACGGCTATTTTTTTCTTCACTTATCAGATCAGATGCTGACAGATTTTGCCATATCTTTGACAATGATATGTTTGATATCTAAAATATTAAAAAAGATATGCTTGAAAATTCGTTTATAACATATTTTATTATTTTTAAGGAGCAGAACCCTTTGAACCAGAATCGCAACAAAAAAACCAATGTCCTGCATTTGCTCCTCTCACTTGAAGTCGGAGGAGCGGAACGCATTGTCTATTCCATGATGGAGAAGAACCGTTCAGATTTGTTTATATACAGTGCCTGTTGTCTGGATTCAAAAGGGAGCTATGGGAATGAATTGGAATTAAAAGGAGGCAAAGTCACTCTGCTTCCCCGAAAACCGGGAATTGATTGGAGTATGCCTTGGAAACTCGCCCGTCTGATTCAGCGGGAGCGCGTTGATATGATTCATGCCCACGGAGAAACCCCCTGGTTTTACGGCACACTTGCTTCCATGCTCCTCTGCGGCAGGGTCAGATGTATGACCACCGTCCACGGATACGGCGGCGGCGACCGAACACAGCTTGAAAAGGCTAATTTGTGGACAATGCTGACATTTTTCAGCCACAAAGTGGTTGTGGTCTCCGATATCTTGTTTAATGAAATTTCAAGCCGGTGTTTTATTCCCCGAAAAAACATGATGACGATTATCAACGGCGTGGATATAGCCCGAATTGATTCCTCGGTAAAGCTGTCACGGGAAGATTGGAATATCGGTGAGAATACAAAGGTACTCGGAACCATCTCCCGTCTTTCCGCTATTAAAAATCATCGGTTACTCCTGCGGTCATTGGAACGTCTTACAAAAATCGGCCAAGATATGAAACTTGTCATCGTGGGTGGCGGCCCTGAAAGAGAATCACTTGAACAGCTCACACAAGAGCTCGGTGTTCAGGAAGCAGTCATATTCACCGGAGAGAGATCGGACGCGGTCAGTTTTTTCTCGCTCTTTGACATATTTGTACTACCCTCCCTTTCAGAAGGAATTTCCATGACGATTTTGGAAGCAATGGCTTCAAATACACCTGTAATCGCTTCCAACGTGGGAGGGAATAACGAACTGATCACGCATGAGGTCAACGGATTTCTCTTTGAATCAGAAAATCTGGATGATCTTGTTCAGACAATTCTGCGCGTGGCAGATAATCCTGAAGAAGCCCGGAATGCGGCCCATAAATCAAGACAGAAAGTTGAACGTGAATACTCTTTTGAGCGTATGGTCTCGCAGTATGAGGAAATCTATAATTCGGCTGTCGGATAGTCCTATTTTTTTCAGTTCAGCCTCTATTCTGAAGGGTTTACCGAATACTTACGAAATAAACTGATGCCCGTTGTATTCAGACATAAAGGATACAGATTTTTTTTCTATTCAACGGAAAGGGGAATCCGTAGCGAAATTTTGGATACACCCCCGAATAAGCATCGCTAAAGCGTATGGGATGACATCCTCGGAACTCCGAAAATTGGTGCGGGTAATTGAGGAAAACAAGGAACTGATTGAGAGATATTGGAATGAACACTTTGACCTTTAGGCCGCTGGCAAAGAAATTATCTTTTGATTCGGATAATATGTGGGTGGATCTGACAGACGGACAGCAGATATGTGTGCACGATATGCGGCACAGCTTCATAGGAAAGCATCGTGAAGCCGATAAAGTCCAGCAGAAGGAAACCGTTCTGAGCGTGACAAGGTGAATATCAACTGATGAAAGTCCTGACATTTTCAACCCTTTTTCCGAACCATCTCCAGCCGGATTATGCTGTTTTCATAAAAAACAGGATGGCCGCTGTTCAAAAATACAACGAGGTGGAATTGAAGGTCGTCGCTCCTGTGCCGTTCTTTCCGCCGTTGAGGGTTAATCCCAGATGGTACCGGTTTTCACAGATTAAACGGTTCGAGGTGCTGGACGGAATTGAGATATATCATCCCAGATATCTGGTCACTCCGAAGATCGGCATGTCTTTATATGGGCTGAACATGTTTCTGGGATCATTACAGACCGTCAAAGCGATACAGCGGACATTTCCGTTTGATCTGATAGATGCCCATTATATCTATCCTGACGGATTTGCGGCGATTCTGCTGGGGAAATATTTTCACAAGCCGGTTGTGCTGTCTGCCAGAGGCACGGATATCAATGTGTATCCCAAGTTCAAAATGGTCCGGGAAATAATGAAATATTCCTTGAAGCAAAGTTCCGCGGTGATCTCTGTATCTTCCTCACTTGGAGAGATAATGACAACCCTGTTGGGCCTTTCTCCTGAAAAACTGCGGATCATCCCCAATGGTATAGACGCAGACATATTTTATCATGCCGAGAAAACCGTTGCAAAGAAGAAGATGGGACTTCCTGAAAAAAAAAAGATGGTTGTTTCCGTGGGATCCCTTATCGAACTTAAAGGACATCATATTTTGACAGATGCCATCAGCCTTTTAAAAAAGGAAGATAAGCTTGATTTTCATACTTGTATTATCGGTGAAGGAGACTATCGGGAAGTATTGGAGACTAAAATCAGACATCTGGGGTTGGAAAAAGATATAACATTGATGGGGCAGATTCCGAATGCTCAATTAGCAGACTGGTACAATGCTGCGGATATTTTCTTTCTGGGCAGCAGCAGGGAAGGATGGCCCAATGTCGTAAGCGAGGCATTGGCCTGCGGGACCCCGGTAGTCGCCACCAAAGTGTACGGCATCCCCGAAATCATTACCTCGGAGGATTACGGACTGTTTGTGGAAAGAGACACCAAAGATTTTGTCCGGGGCATCCGGGAGGCGTTGCCCAGAAAATGGGATTATGAGAATATCTGCCGATACGGGCAAGGCAGGACATGGAAGATTGTGGGGGGTGAGGTTTGCAGTGTCTTTACAGAGGCGATTAACCAAAAGTAAAAAACAGAGAGGAATAAAACCGATGGATATTTTTGGAATAGTTTCCAACGATTCAGACGAACTTAAACGGATAAACTCCATAAAGACTTATTGCAGAAACAGCGAGTTTTCCGATTTAGGTGAAATAAACGACACATGGTTGCATATCTGTGTGTTTGAAAGATTTAAAAAGAGAACGACAGAGAAACAGATTGAAAAAGTTGATGGCTGTTGTTCATTAAGAATAGGAAGTGTTATTCATGGAGGAGAGGAAGATAAATCTCTCAAAGGTCACTACCTGGAGTTAGCCTACTTTCCTCATGACAATGAGTTTTTTATAAAAAATGATCCGACAGGAACTGTAAACCTATACTACTCTGTTTATAATAAAACTTTGATTTTCTCCACGTCCTCTCTGATATTAGCTGCATATTTGCCAGCGGTTACGTTGGATGCCTATGGTGCGCTTGAATTTCTAAGTATCAGCTATCCGATTGGAGATAAAACCTTTTATCAGGAGATAAAATTGCAGCCGCCTGCAACAGAATGGCATCTGACTCCTGATTCTTTACCGTATGGAAAACAAAAGATATGGTGGCATCCCCCTTCTGCTGAAAGCAATAGCAGAAACCCTGATAAGCGTAGCTTCTTTTCCATAATGAGCCGTGAACTTCCACAAGCTGCCAACGAAATCGCACATCATTATCCGCTTCCTTACTGTGACATTACCGGAGGTTATGATTCCCGAGGCATCGTCGGATCTTTCATCAGGTCAGGTTTACCGTTTGGAACTGTGGTCAATGGTTTGCCATCAAGTCCTGATGTCCAAGCCGCTTCTGGCATTGCAGATTTGTTCAAATTAAGGTTCATCATTAATGACACAGAACAGTTGAAGACAGAACTTGATTTGCCTCTCCTTGACAATGCCCTGTTATTGACGGATGGTGAAATTAATCTGGCTGAATATGCACTGACAAGTATCATTCAGAAAAGAACCGCACAGATGGGCGGCGCATCAGTGAATGGAAGTGGCGGAGAATTGTTCCGGGGTTATTGGTGGGAAAGAGAGTTTCCTCTTGAGGGGAAAAGGGAACGGGTCAACTTGAATTATTTGTTAAAGAGGCTGATATCCTCTGCTTATAACTGGAATGTACATCCGGCCGGCACAGATCGTGAGATACATGATCGTGTTGAAAAAAGTGTGAAGGCGTTGTTTAATGAAATTGGGCCCGCATGCAACGGCAGAAAAATAGACTATTTGTATCTTAAATTTCGAGTGGGCAGATGGTATGCCCGATATTACTCATCCACTCTTAAAATTGTGCCGTGTTTTTCCCCATTTTTACTAAGCCCTGTTTTGGAAACGGCCTTTCTTATTCCACCGCTGATGAAGCGAAGAAAGTATCTTTATCGCCGTTGGTTGGTCAATTTGAACGCAAAGCTGGCATGGACTCCTACTGAAGATGGCGCACCGGCCGCCCCTTTTGACATCGCTCATGCAAGACTGTTCTTCCCCCGTGCAATGCATTATTGGGGAAAAATAAAAAAAAGGGCTTTGAAAAGAAAACTCGTCGGAACCTCTGCCCAGGTTCCTGATGTGGGAGGTAGAATTATAGCCATCTATGATAAGGAATATGGAATTATGGATATATTGGATCCGAACAAAATGTTAACAGGGTCTCTTTACCATAAAAAAAGATTAAATGAGATGATTCGTCAGTATAAAACATCGTCTTTTATCCTCAATGCAGATCAACTGATCCGGATATTGACGCTTGAATTAGCCTTTTTAAAATGTGAAGAGATACGCCGAAACCTGATCAGCAGCCAGATGCCCTCATTAATAAACTAAGAGCGGGAAAATTCAACTGTAATCAGGAGAACTCATGCTGAAGGTGCTTATTTCATATTCGTCCGCTCTTTTTGCTTCCAATATTTTTACGGGCATTCTATCTTTCTTCGCCACCATGTTAGCGGCCAAATTACTTAATAAAACTGATTTTGGCCTCTATAATCACTATGTTCTGATATATGCTACAGTAGGAATTTTCTTTATATCCGGGACGCAGCAATCGCTGATAATATTTATCAACACAGATCGAGAAGCGAATGAGCCTTTATTCATCAGACTGATGCTGACCTTTGTGCTTATCTTTTCTGTGATTTCAGGGGTTGCATTCTGGATTGCGCTTCGTTTTTTTTCATTGGCAACTTGCCTTGCCATTGTGGCCATAGTGCCAAATGTTTTCACTCTGCTGGCGGCTCTTGTCTATCGGGCAAGTCTGAGAGCGAGAGGTGAGGTTCTGATACGCATGGCCATATCGTTGATCAACTCCCTTTTTACCGTCGGGCTTCTTTTGATTTGGACATCCAAATATGCTCCGATTGTAGCAGATATGTGTTCCTTGATATTACCTGCTGGCATTGCCTTCTTTTTTTTGCATAGACATACAAAGATGTCTTCGATGTTCATTTCCCCCTTTGATCCGGGACTGAGGTTATTTTGGAAAACTACAGCTCCCTTATGGGTAGCTGGGGTATTATTTTCTTTGAATGATCAGATTCGCCGCATCATAGTGGACTGGCACCTTGGAGTAGGAGACCTTGCGATTCTTAGTTTCGTATATGCAGTTTATACGATGGTTCAAAGACCGGTCGAAATGATTCAGCGTTCAATACTGCCGGTTCTTTCCATACATAAAAATTGGTCGGGAGATGAAAAACGGATCATGGTGGTGAATTCCCTCATTTTTCCATTTTTTGGTCTATTTATTTTTTTATGTTACCCTATTTTGCTAAAACTTGGGAAATATCATTCATATGAGGATACCTTATATTACCTATTGATAATGTGTTCAGCACTCCCGATAATAAGCGTCGAGTTTATCTTTGCCGCCATGTGTATTGCGATAGGGCAAGAGAAGATTAACAGGGATGTTATGCTTCTCGCTGTACTTATCAATCTGCCGATTTCTTTTTTCATGATATTCTATTTTGGCCTTGCTGGAGCATTTTGGGCATTTCCTATCTATAATATAAGCTATGGAATTGTATTAGGAATAAAATTGCGTCATATATTTAAGGAACAAATCAGCTTCGCTGCTTCTTTGGTTGCACGTTGCATAATTGTCTACTCAATCTGCCTGACATGGATATATGTATGTCCGAATATATCATTAGCGTCCGTCGCAATCATTATTTTTGTTTTGGGCACTAGGTGTTTGAGTATGTGGAGTATTAAGCAATGTAAAGAGATTTACTGGGCTTTCAAAACTTGATGCAGGGGAAGATTTATTTGAGAAATCAGTATATTATCATTCATGACACTGACCAATTTTGTGATAGTGTTTCAGTCAGTTGAAAGCCTGAAAGCCAGCTTTGGAAGAGACCATGCCTGTTAGCCCGATGAAGGAGTTGCAGGTTTCCAGATTCTCAGCCCGCGTCGTAGATCACAAAAGGCGTCAGATCATTCTTATTCCACCGAAACTCAACAGAAAAATAAGGAGGAAACTTAACATGCGGGGTAAACTTGTTATGCTCCTTGTTTGTATGGGGATACTGTGGGGAATAAAAGAACCCGTTGGAGCGGCGGTATTTTATGTATGGGTAACGCTTTTCAGGCCATTGGACTTTGCATTTGCCCCTCTTCCGAGTTTGGCCCCCATCGCGTTTGCACTTTTGGTAGTGTCCATTGGGATCGCTTCCGCTCGTGGGATTGTGAAGCTAAAATGGAATATCGCATGTTCTTATTTGTTGGCAATAATATGTGTTGCTTTTTTGTCTGCCTGTATCGCGCCTATACAAGAGCGGGCATGGGAGAAGTTCACAGAGGTATGGAAGATCATTCTTCCTTCAATATTAATTAGTATGATTATTTCAACGGAAAGGGAATACAGGGCAGTAATAATCACCTTTGCCGGTTCCATAGGAATCTGGGCAATTCAAGCAGCAATCCACGGCGCAATGAGCGGTGGTGCTGCGGAATCCATGAGCATTGGTGGGCAAATGTCAGATAGAAATGATTTTGCCGTAGGGGTGTTGATGACATGGCCAATTTTTTACTACTTAGGGCTTAATGAAAAAAGGAAACTCATAAAAAAAGGGATACAGGGGGCAACATTCCTAACATGTTTATGTGTTATCGTCTCTAATTCACGAGGTGCCATGCTTGGTTTGTTTGCAACATTATTTATGAATATCACGAGAAAAGGAACCAAGAGGATAAAGAATTTGGTTACGACGGTGGTTTTACTGCCTTTGATGATCCCTCTCATCCCCCAGTATGCCATAGACAGGCTTAACACAATTAATTTCAGTGGTGGCGAACAGAAAGAGGCTTCCGCAAACGCAAGAACGGTTCTGATGAAGTCAGGTTTGACAGGATCGTTAGACCGACCGTTTTTTGGATTCGGTCCAGGATGTTGGCCTATACACGCACATAAATACATCCCTGGAGGGGCAATGGGTGACGGGGCTGTGGAACCTCACTGTGTGTGGATAAAAATATCAACAGAACTTGGTTTTGTGGGACTCGGAGTTTATCTGCTGATGTTTTGGAGGATTACTGCCAACTTAAAGAAGATACAGAAAAGATGTTTGCGGATTGGCAGAAAAGACTACTATAATTATGCATACATGTTACAATTATCAATAATGGGCTTTTGTCTCGGAGCGAGTCTGATCAACCAGTCATTTTATGAATATATGTTCCTTGTCATTGCTGTATCAGGAGCTTTTATAAGATCATGGAAAGTTTATATGGAGAGTGCTGAAGAAGCTGACAAATGAAAAATTTTGCCCAGATATATTTTTTAAGAAACATTTGGCATCTTTAATTTAATGTTTATCAGTTTACATACTTTGCCGTGTCGGGGTATGAATAATGGTAAAAGCGTAAACTGCTTTCGGTCTTTTCTGTTAAGGATGCCGAAATTTTTAACTTTTTATTTTTGCTTATTAATGAGGTTAGATTATGACAAAATGCGACAAAAAGAAAGAATGTTTTAATTGGATCCAGAGTGCATGGGATTTTGTAGGCAACAAATTCTCGCCGTTGGCAAATAAGATGTGGTTTATGGCGTTGATAATAATTGCTTTGCTAAATCTTGATTATGGTGTCGGATTTACGGCTGTGAATATTCAGCTTAATGTTAAGGAAACTTTGGGAATCAGTCGAAACAACGAAATGGTTCACAATGGAATCCCTGTATCGAGAGACGAAAATCTCAAGGATACCACAAACCTCATCATCGAAGATTCGATGGGGAATCAGGTTCCTGCGACATTTGAAGCGTTAAGCCGATGGGCGGGAGGAAAGAATGATACGAGCAAAGAGATACAATGGTTGCTGGTTTCATTTCCTGCGACAGTCAGTGCAAATGCAAGAAACTTTTATTATCTGAAAACAGGAACACCTGTGAGCCGTCCCACGAAAATTGCGGTAACAGATAATACAAATGACTATACAGTTGATACAGGTTCTGCGAAATTTGTCATCAGCAAGAATAGCCTGACGTTATTTGACTCCATATCTTTTGCTGGTAATGGGGCCGTAATTCTGCAAAACAATGGCGGCAGCAATTCCACGATCAAAGGACAGCCTGTAGCGTCAGCGAATGCCCCTGATAGCGTCATAGTTGAGCGTATGAACGACCATTATGTATGTATTAAAGCTGAAGGAGACTATGCAAATACGCCAGTTGGAAGCCCCCCGGGGTGGACAGGTGCTCCAGATCATCAAAAGCCTTTGTCCTACAAAGTTAGATACGAATTTTATGCAGGATCTCCGACAGTTGTCGTTTATCATAAATTTTACTGGTCTGGCCAGCAGGGAAGTATAGATTACGGCGATCCGATTAGTCTGGACAATATATCATTGCTCCTGCCGGATGTAGTCGGTTATGTATCCACAGATGTATATGCGGATGCTTCCACTTTTTATACAGGCGAGCTGTCAGCTTCTCAGACGGCCTCTGTAAACCAGAAACGGCGTACTCTGTTCGCGGATCCGCATATTGCCAAAGTGAAGCATGGAACAAAATCCGTAACAACGACGTTTGCTTCCCAACCGATGCTGATAAACAGGTCGGATAAGGCTGCCGTTGCCGTAACAATTGATCATATGCAATATTTTGAGCCTCAGTCAATTGTGACAGATCATACCGGAAAGATTACTGTCAATGTAATGTCCGAAAGCCAGAAATTCGCCAACTACCAAGGTGCATGGGCAAGGATTGGCATATCGGCTATGGAAAGCGGAGCAACTTATGAAGATACAGTTTCAGAAAATCTTGCTCCATTAAATAACCGTCTTTTTGCTTTTCCTTCCAGTGAATACGTCAGGAACAGCAAAGTATTTTTGGAATTACCCCTGACTCCGTCCAGTTCATCAAGCTCGGAATTACAACTTTACTACGATAAGCTGAAAGCTGTGACAGAAACAACAAAAAGATGGTTAGAAAAAGAAAGATATCACGGACTGATGACTTGGGGGTCTCTGACCCGTTATGCAAGTCTGAACGGGCATAATGAAACGGGAAGTGGAACAGGATGGGATAAGATATATTCGGGAGCGCTCAATACTGATTACCACAACACTTGGAAAAATGTTGTGTTTCAATTTGTATTAGAAGGAGATGCGTCAAATTTGTACGATTTATCCTTTATGGGTGCCAGGCGTATGTTGCATACCCAGATCATCCAGCCTGATGCTGAACATTCTATCACCCAGATGGGATGGGGATACTGCGGATATCAAAAATATCGCCAAGATGCAAACTCTTCTCACTCATATTTTGATAATTTGTACAATTATTATTATATGACAGGTGACATGGAAGTTGTTGATATTTTGAAAGTAGCGGTTGAAAAAAAGGCACCTGAATATACGAGAGATAAGGAGGGACAACTGAATGATCAGGTGACAGGAGGGTCAAGCTGGGCGGCTTATGTCGGCAGGATGGCCTCTCAATTTGCTTCCATATTTCATTTCATCGGACACGTTTATGATGCTAAATATCTTGATGACTTTAAGCATATGTTTGACCATGCTTTCAGCGTCAGTATAGTATTGCTCTCGAATGGAGATGGCAAGGAGTATGGATTTGTGAGTAACGAGACAGATGTTTCAAGCGGGTTTGCAAGCGGTCAATTCTGGATGTCCTCTGAATATTTTATGCACAGTCTGTATATGCTATACAATGAATGGGGTGACATAACGCTCGGATCTTCAAATCTGAAAATTTCCAGAGTATATAAAGCTGTGATAAACGGTTTTGTGGAATATGCAGCAAAAGTTCATGCGGATGGCGATGGCACATGGGGAGGAACGTGGATTAATCGGGCAACCATCAATTATTCGGGAAACAAGATCGGGGGGAGTATTACGTCAGTTGTTCCCATTGCTGGTAGTGATCCTCGTATTTATGTAACCGGAAAGGCCAATATAGTATCTGCAACCCTTCGGGCCGGCGCGTTGGCCAATGTAAGCGAATTTACAGAGTTTGGAAAGCAGGGACTTACTTGGCTGGTGGATCAAAGCACGTTCCTGAACAGCGACAGTAAGCCTTGGGGCAAAGAAAATGGTTTACTCTATATCCGGCTCCATCATGGAATGAGTTATCTTGATCAGGAAGCTCCTCCTGTGGTCAGCGATTTCCCCGCTCCGCCCAATCTGAGGATAACTCGTCAGGGAGAATGATTTATTATTCGGCATACAACAGTTCCGTAAAGGCTCTGCTGTATGCCGTCCTTCCAAGATTGCATGGCATATATCCCTTTTTACTTTGAAATAAAAGAGACGGTCCGACCCCGCCGTTAACCGAAACGCAGTTAAACCCACCATCAACGCTTCATCAACGTGTCAATCGGTTTTATGAGATTATTCTCCCTGATAATTCTATGGAGCTTCTATCCATGTTTTTTGAACATGGACTGCGCGGCCGAAGTTTTCAGCTTTCGCAGGAATGACACGGACACTCTTTCAACGACTCCAAAAACAACAGCAGCACTGAAACATACAAAAAAACTGCGTGTCTCCGACATCATCGTCGGATTGTTCAGGGAGGAGTCCCAGGCCAAGCCGGGACTGCACTTTCTGTTTGAGAAGACGGCCGGGAACAAAAAATCCCAGTATCTGGTCATTGTCAACGCCATCACCTCCGACCTGTAACGGACAAAGAAGTTTGAGGCGGACATGAACTTCCTGGCCGAAAGCTTTGACACCGGCGAAGGCCTGCACCCGTTCGATTTTGCCAGTGTTCATGAAAATCCCGTTCTGAGGAACCTGGGCGGAGATTCCGACATCGCGGACCGCTCCTTTATCGAACTCATTGTCCAGAAGCAGTTCCGTTCATACAGCCATCTGTTTGGGATTTTGGAAGAGAAGCTTGAAACTTTCAGGAAAAATATGGACCAGATTTGAGACGGGTGCGGGTGTGTACCACCTTTTACACAAAGCTGCCTTCCGGGTTCAGCATCTACACGGATTGGCGATAAGCACGGATTGGCTACAAATATGGTGACCCTGCGGACCTCTGACCGGTCTGGTTTTCTACGGCTAACCTGGTATTTTCCGAGTACAAATATGGCGACTATAGGAATTCTTTTTATGAAAATATTCTCCCTGATGATTACATGGACAGCTCTCTCCCTGTGCTTTTTGGCTATGAACTGCGCGGCAGAAGTTCAGTTGACCTCTCCTCTTCAAACTG
>JAOZLU010000681.1 GCA_029934695.1 Desulfobacterales bacterium
GGACGGCAAGGTTCGTTTCGCCGGACGGCAAGGTTCGGCAGGATAACCCCGTCCGGCAAGGTTCTCAATTTCTCAATTCTTTCTTTTTTATCTGTCTGCCGATGGAAAGGTTGACCAGTTCGTAAACATCCAAAATAAGGGAAATTCGGCCGTCACCAAGAATCGTGGCACCTGAAAAGCCGCTGCTGTCCTGCAAATAGTCTTCCAGCGGCTTTATCACCGCATCCTCCTGGCATATCAGTTCATCTACTACAAGCCCTGCTTTTCTCGTCCCTGTGTTGACAACGACCACATAAGAAGTTTTATTCCCATTTTGGAGATTTGAACTTATTCCAAACAGTTCTGTCAGTCGGAGCAAGGACAGGGTGCTGTCCCTGAGATGTATCACTTCAACGCCCTCAATCTCAGTTATCTCGTTGTCAAAAATTCGGAGTGTTTCCTCCACCGCAGTTAGGGGAATGGTGAATGTTTCGGATCCCACTTTGACCAGCAGGGCGCGAATAATGGCAAGGGTCAGCGGAATTTTTATGCGGAACCGTGTTCCGACACCTTTTTTGGAATCAATTTCTATGGTTCCGTTCAGCTTGTCAATGTTCTTTTTGACCACATCCATGCCCACTCCCCTGCCTGAAGTTTTGGTTACTTCAGATGCTGTGGAGAATCCGGGCTTCATAATGATACTCACTAAATCCCTGGTTGTCATTCGTTCCAGTTCTTTCTGGGAAAAGAGGTTTTTCTCCAGAGCTGCGGCTTTGACAATGTCCGTGTCAATCCCCCTTCCATCATCAAGAATTTCTATGACCACATGGTTGCTTTCATGATAAGATTCAAGCTTCAGAATACACTGATCAGGCTTGCCTGAAGCCTGCCGCTCCCTAACAGCTTCACATCCGTGGTCAACAGCATTTCGTATTATGTGGATCAGAGGATCAGATATTTCCTCAATAACCATCTTGTCCAATTCTGTTTCCTCGCCCACAATTTCAAGTCTGACCTTTTTTCCCGTATTAATGACAAGGTCGCGCACCAGCCGGGGATAACGATTGAACAACTGGGAAATAGGGAGCATTCTTACTTTCATGACTCCTTCCTGAAGCTCATTGGCCACTCGTCCCAGAGCAACTGTGGCTTCACTGAGTTTGAAGGTAAGCGATCTGACAGGTTTCATTTCTCGCTGGTTCAGATGCCCGGTTTCCTGAAGATGCTGTTGCAATGCTCTCATCTCAGTATATAATTGGGAAAACCATGCACGGCTGACAACCAGTTCTCCCACCTGATTCATCAGGGAATCTATTTTTCTGGCATCCACACGGAGGCTGTGTTTGGTTGCTGTTTCAACTCCAATCGGGTTTTTGGGTGCAACGGGTTCTGGTCCGATAACAGGTTTGGGTTCAGGCGCAACTGGCGCCGGCTTTTCAGGTTCAATAAAAGGTTTGGGCGCAGTTGTCACCGGTTTTGCAGGCTCAATAACAGCATCAACGATTTGGTCATCTTTACTTTTTCTTATATCAAAAGCATCATCCAGCTCGTCAAACAGCCCCTGATATTCAGTCGGCTCCTCGGCTTCTTTATCATCTGAAGCTTCAGCACCGGATAATAACTCATCCTCCCAGAATCCGTCCGGAGCTTCCACTGAAGGCAACTCTTCTTCCTTGTCTGCAGGCGGCTCTTCAGGTTCTTCAGCTTCATCAAAGACCACGAGAGGCTCCTCAGTTTCATCAAGGACTACGGAAGGTTCCTCAGCTTCATCAAGGACTATGGAAGGTTCCTCAGCTTCATCAAGAGTCAGGGAAGGCATTTCTTCATCAGGGAGCAGGGAGGGCATTTCTGCTTCATCAAGAAGCAGAGAAGGTAATTCTTCATACTCTTGGGCCTGAATTTCCGGGGCTTCTGCTGATAATAAATTTTCATCTTTTTTTATATGTTGAGAAAATCGTTTTTCTGTTTTCCCAATATAATCTTCCATTCTGGAAATAAAACTGGCAAAAGGAATTTCCTGGCCTGATGATAAGCTGTTAATGGCATCTTGTATCTCATCACTCCATTTCTCATAATGGGCGGTGAGTTTGCTGTATTCCATGTAATTGGCAGAAGAGTGGAGACCGTCCACATATTCCAGACACTTTTCGAGCGATTCATGCCTGTTGCCTGAATGTTGCAGTTCTTTTATTTGGCCGCTTAACAGGGCGAGATTTTCTTTCAGATGATCTATGAAGATGTTAAACAGCTCATCGTCATACTCTTCTTCATAAGTTTCATCATCATCGTCGTCATCGCCATAATCATCATCGGCTTCTGTCTGCAATGTTTTCTGTTGTGTGTCAGCCGGTATGATCTCAGTATCATCACCTGTTTGGAGAATATTTGAAATGGATTCCATTTCAGGAATCAGCTCTGAAATGGATGGCTTTTGCGAACTGCATGTCAATTTTTCCAAATCATCAAGCATATTACATGCATCATCGGGGAAAGTAAGCGTAACAGCCTGCTTTTTCAAATTTTCAAGCTGTTTTGCAAGATTATTGTCCACAGGGTGTTCTAATACGTTTATGTATCTTTCCAGAATATCCAGAACCCGCTTTTTCTTGTTATCATCCACCTCGCCATGCACTATCTCATGTAAAACCACCTTGAGATTTTCGTAATGTTCCTGTGCGTTTTCTGTGTCCTGAGTTTTCTGAGTTTCTGAGTTTCTGAGTTTCTGAGTTTCCTCTTTTTTCCCGGATTCCTCTGTTATCCGGTCAATACGTTCGATGATATCTCCGATCGCTGTCTCTTCTGTGTCAGAGCGTTCCAAATCCGCATTCAGCATCGCAATGCGGTCTTTTGAAACCATGAGGGTATCAATGATCTCCTCATTCAGGGAATGATCCCCATGACGGAGAATTTCCAACAAATTTTCCAGTTTATGTGAAAGCTCGCCAATTTTTTCCATCCCCAGATATTCGGCACTGCCCTTTATCGTATGAGCACCTCTGAAAATATCATCAAGAACCTCCCGGTTGTCCGGGTCTGATTCCAATTGGAGCAGACCGGCTTCCATTTCCTCAAGATGCTCTGCTGTTTCAGCGATAAATTCCTGAAGCATTGATAAATCCACCATGGCATTCTCCTTAGTTTGATGCTGGATGTTTGATGCTGGATCAAACATCAAACATCAAACATCATTTTCCAATAATGGCAAGCATTTCCATTGATTTATGTTTGGTGACATACCCCATGACACCCAGGCGTTTTGCTTCCTGACCATATTTGTCCTTGTCCATGTTGGAAAGAAAAAGAATCCGGGCATTTTTATCATGACTTAGAATTTCTTTCGCAGCGGTAAAGCCATCCATCACCCGCATGGTGATGTCCATGGTTACCAGATCAGGCTTTAAAGATTGGTAAAGTTCTGTTGCCTCTTTGCCATTTTTAGCTTCTCCCACAATTTTATGGCCCCCGGCTTTAAGCGTCTTTATGACCATTTTTCTCATTATGGAAGAATCATCAACAACCAGAATGCGCTTACCCATTTGGCTTCACCTTTGTGAGTTTCTGAGTTTGATGAGTTTCTGAGTTTGATGAGTTTCTGAGTTTGATGAG
>JAOZLU010000682.1 GCA_029934695.1 Desulfobacterales bacterium
CCGGCATCACCTCCGAAACCTCACCCCCCGCGTCAGCCTCAGCCGCGCGCAGATCCATAAACAGATCAAAACACCCCCCGCAGGTCAGCAGATGCTCCCGGGTATCCCGGTTCAGTTCGGGATCAAGTTCATTGAACGCGTAGGCGATGACATTATCTGCCTGAGGACAGTCCTCTGTCGCTGGATGCTTCTCTGCGTGAAACGCCTTGACCAGTTCATCCATGAATGCCTCAGAAACCTCATCCTCTTCAACATCATCCGGCCCGGGGATGTGGTTCAGCCACCAGAGATCAGGATCATATTCCCTGTCCCGCAGGCTCGGGAAAAGGTCTTGCACAACATGAAAATATCCGAAATATTTTCTGAAAAGCTGCTCAGTGCCGGCAAATTTTTCCCGGAATTCTTCGGCCTTTATCACGCTCTGAAACGGTTTTTCCTCAAGCTCTCCGTTAGCCAGGGCCATATCATGGAAATTCATCAGAAAACGCTTTGCGTATTCCCGGAGATCATCTTCCACCCATTCTGTGTTGTCGAACAATATTCCGTCATGCGTGATATGTCGCAGTTTTAGCAAATCAGACTCCAGCACCTTTACGCGCTGGAGAAATTCGTCTGATACAATCGTCTCTATTCGTTTATTATGCAGAAGGAGTTCTTCCGTCAATAAGTCTTCAGCCCTGTCTTTCAGAGATACGAGCTTGGTCCTGTACGGCTGGTATTCTGAAGGCACATCCTGTGTCATTCGCTCCGTTGCCACCCGACTTCTCTTCCGGTTGCTCAGAATCAGCATCAGAAGATAATCCTGAGCATATCCGTCCTCGGGATCAAGCCATTCCTGAATGGCCCAGAGATAGGTACTGATATCTTCAGTGGCCTGCTCAAACAGGTCTTCATAGGAGAGGTCGGAATCGGTTTCTATTTTCATCAGCATAAGATACCTCCGGTGGGTCAGTTGTTATTTGTCTGTTATCCGTTGTCCGCTTTTTTATAAACCAGAAACCGGAACCCGGGTCAGATATCCTCATCCATACCTTCAAGAAGTTTTCTGAATGATTTACCGCCGCCCCTGTGTCTTCTGACCTTTTTTATCGGTTTTCGGGATCGCTTCTTCTTTTTCTCGTGTCCGGCTTCCTTTGATAATCCCCATCGAAGTTCATCACACCACATAATCGCTCCCGGATGGGCCTCTCCTCGAATATCTCTCACTTCTGAATCACAGAGTTCTTTCATATTGGAGATGCCGGTGATATGATAGCAGGTGCTCAGATTATAGACATCCCCATTGAGCAATGAGGCTTTCACAGTGAATTTTTGTTCCGGTACGCTGCGGAAAACAGGATTGTTCTCTGTTCTGGAATGGAAGCACGCATAACGCGGTATATCTCCGCTTTCATGAAGCATTCTCTCAAGAGCTTCTATATACATAGCTTCCACTTTGCTGATTTCCTGGGTACATCTGCCAAAAAGAGAGCATTTGTTACATGGTGGACGATCAGGGGTACAGCCAGATTCAAAGAAGGGGCATCCGAGATTTTCCAACGCGGCGATCTGATCGCTCAGGTTCTTACCTTTCCACTCTTCTGTCAAATTCAGAAAATGCTTTACCGCATGGCTTCTGAGTTTCCGGTCATTTTTGAAAATGATGATTTTCAGGTCATTCCCCTGTTTGTGGGGACAGCCCTGATGGCATACCTGAACCGGTATTCTTCTATAACGCGCATGACTGACACACATTTTTTTCTCCCATATCCGGCGTACAAGGTCTTCCTGCAC
The DNA here is from genome assembly GCA_029934695.1 of Desulfobacterales bacterium. Taxonomy (GTDB): domain Bacteria; phylum Desulfobacterota; class Desulfobacteria; order Desulfobacterales; family 4be13; genus JAOZLU01. The sequence continues at coordinate 1,774 of JAOZLU010000682.1, forward strand.
CGGAATGATGTTTAATTATGACCTTTCAGAGCATGGCATTCACTCAGGTAAAATCCCGGTCTCTGTCAGGTCATCCATGTTCCAGCTATATTTTTCCATCAGACGCTCTGCAATGATTCTGAACTTTGCCAGAGACCCGGTTCTTTCTCTTGTGAACTGTTTTCGGAGTGCAGCGGCTTTCTTTTCAATGGATTTGGGGTCAGAGGGGTCGGATGTCAGTTTCCTCCGGGCGATCTGCTGATAGTCCAGTTTTTCAAAAAGCCGCATCCGAATCAGTTCGGCATCGCCTTTTTGCGAACTTTTTTCAAGGATCAGGAGGGCATCATGGACAAATTTTTTTCGTTCCGTCAACAGGATGCGCTCTTCCTGGGAAAGGGTACGATGCACGGATGTGGTTCCGTTCACATATTCTTCAGCGTCGTCTGTTCTTTCATGTTTGCGTTCGTTGTCCGATACCCTCCATCTGAGGATCTTCGTAAAAAAGCTTCTGAGTCCGGCATTGTTCCTTCCATCATATTCACAGATGGCGTTTCCGTTTAAAAGCTCTTTCCAGAAATTCTGAATCACATCTTCGGCCCTGTCGGGATTGTCCCGTAAACGGCTCCGTGCAAAGTTTATAAAAAAACTGTGGTATTTGTGATAGATTTCCAGTATGGCATCTGTGTTGCCATCACGCAGTTCCTTACAGACTTTTCGGGCCAGGGACAGATCGGTTTTGACTGTTTCAGGCATAGCGGCATCTTTCCATGATTGATGTTGGCATTATAGGGGAATGGGTCAATTCCAGACAAGTATGACAGAATCTATGCAGATGTCAAGCCCAAAATCATCTGTTTTGAAATTTTCCCACCCACACTCCCGCGGGACAGGAGCCGCGGGAGTGGATGGGACTCACCAGCGAATGTCAAGGCTCTGGGGATTGGCGTTGATCCTTGAAGGGGCATGGCCCCCCAGCGATTTGATCAGGCTCAATCCTCCGCCAAGGATGCACAGCACTCCGCCACCCAGCAGCAGGAAGAGTTTGCTCGTAGGTTCGGGATCAGCGATGGCCGCTCTCACTAACCATACACCGATCCCGGCCAGGCCCGCGGATGCGGATGAGGCCGCCCCGATTCCCTGGTCCAGACCAGTCTGCTGTGTGAGGGACTGGTTCATGCCACTGTGTCTCTCGAGTCCGTTTGTTCTTCCGTGATTTTTCATTGGTATCACCTCATTATGTTTTATGGTAAGTGGAGAGCGATGAGAGGCAACTCACCGCTTATGACCAATCCAGTTCGTAGTTCCGTTTTGCATCACCGATCCCAGGCAATCTTCATGCCATCCGGGCTGACGCTGATATTCGGAGGACAATGACCAGTGAGGATTCTGATGGCACTGAACCCGCCGCCGATCAGACACGCAGCCCCGCCTCCGATCATGAGGGTGAGTTTGCTCGTAGGTTCGGGGTCCAATATGGCTGCTCTCACCGCCCACACGCCGGCTCCGGCCATTCCCAGAGACGCGAGCACAGCGAGCCATTCCCGAGCGTCCAGACCTGCCTGCCTCCCCATTTCCAGGAGCGTGGAATACGCAGGATTGATGCCGGTGCCTGCATCGTCTGCGAAAAGGAAGCCGTCCTTTCTCTTGTAGGCTTTAGCCATCTCTTTGAACCAGTCTCTGTCTGATGTTCTGATTTTGGTCATGTCATTCTCCTTATATGTAAAAAGGCTCGGAAAGGCTGAGTGCATCCGAGCAATCTCCCGGATGCTGCCTTTACTCACTTAGTCGCTTCTTTTTCCAATTTTGTGACACCAGGCTGACATTTTTTT
>JAOZLU010000125.1:0-3118 GCA_029934695.1 Desulfobacterales bacterium
TTCGTTTTTTACTGCGTAAAAAATCGAAATCCTCCACCCACCCTACGGCCTGAAAAGCCTGAAAGGTGGGTTGCGGTTTCGTTTTTTACTGCGTAAAAAATCGAAATCCTCCACCCACCCTACGACCTGATCAGTGTTTTTTTCTCTGTGCCCTCTGTGCCTCTGTGTGGGATACCGGCGTGACATGCTGAAAATTGCAGCCTCCCCTGAATCTGTTATAATCAGATTTTTTCTTGTTGCCATTCCGGAATCGCAGTCCTGTCCAGCAGAAGCTTCCGAGGGGCCGGATATCCATGAACCAAATCAATATAAGGCGATGGACGGAAATTTTTCCACAGATGCGGGAGAATATATCCGAGTCTGGGCCAATAATCAAGATGATGAAAAGACGGATAATTCCGGTTTATAATTCTGGAGGAACTGCATTGTATCGGGTGTCGCCCCACTCGTTTTTTCATGTCAGGTATCACCTTTAAAATCAGATCCCTTTTTGAATATGCATTGTAAATGTTCCCATTGATCCGGGATAAACATTCCTCCCAGTTATCTTTGTCAGCATCGGCCGCCCCGCCGAGAAAAATACAGTCATTGATATGGTAATCGGACCACTCGTGCAGGGATAATGCATAGTGAATGACCCTCGCTCCGAGGGAGTGGCCGATCAGATTGATTTTATAGTTTTTCGCCTGGGGGATCATGCGGATGTAGTCTTTTAAGTTGTCGCCAAGTTTTTCCGAGCGATTCTCATAATAGCGATACAATATCATTTCACTTGCGGTAAGTACTGCCGCGTCTGCCACAAAAGCTGCCGGTGAAAAAATCTCTCCGATTTTAACTGCCCGATATGTAGTTCTGGAAATAGTTAACAGGGTCTGGGCCCATGCAGGTGTCTTCCAACTGCCGGCTCTCCAACAGAGAAGGTATATCTGCCCGGGAGGTTTTGCGGAGAGGATATGAGATGAGAGCTTTTCAAACTTGGATCGGCTCGTAACAGCACTGTATCCATGAATAAAAATATTAATTTCTTTCTCCGGACCTGGAAATATGAGCGTCAGTCTGGCTCTTTTCCTCTCGGAAGCTTTTATTTGTTCATCTGTAGTTTCCCTGCTCATTCTGATAACTCCTTAACTTTATGAACAGACCATTCACCATCCATTCATCATTCTGGCTCTGCAAGCAACAGCAAAGTCTTCCGGATAATGGCCGTTGATCCAACGAAGCTGGGCCTCGGTGAATGCACCCGGGGATTCAGGCAGTTTCGGAAGGAAGCAGTAGAGCAGGCGCTGATCCGTGTCGGGCGAGTCGAATCGTTTGGAGTATTCGATTGTGGTAATCATTTTTGCACCCATAAGGCTCAGAACCCTGACAGCAACCCCCATGGCCCGATCCAAAGCAGTGCGGACGCGGGTATCAGCTTCCAATATGTTGCCAGCCGGTCTGAGCGTCATCAGTTGGAGTTCCCACTGGGAAGTCTGGGCCTTTGGAACGAACAGGATGACCTCCTCGTCCTCATAAACAGTCAGACTGTCGGGTCCCGCATTATTGCCGTCCATGCGGCGATTTGTCCGGATGGCGCTGAGATAAGCGTCAAAAAAGTTTTTCCCGGTCTCTTTCCGATAGTTCCGGATAAAATCATGAATCAGATCACCGCATCCGAACGCGGAGATTTTTTCTTCTGAATTCGGGTCAGGAACAGTGCTCGGAACGAGCGCAAACTGCTGATGAATCTGCTGATGGGAGCCATGAAGCCGGTATCCGCTCGGTGCGTAGTCAAACCCGAAATTCCATCCCCACAATGTGCAGTTGAATTTCAATGCGGATTTCTTTTTGTCCGATGAGAGGGCCTCACAGATTTTTTTCCGCAATGCCTCCAATTCCTCGTAAGACAGCCTTCTTCTGTGCGCGGGTATGGCCAGGCCCAACTGATCAGCAACTCTGAGATATGTTCTCTGATAATAAAGATGTCGCAATCCTGACATGTCCGCATCAGTCAGGTCCCTGATCTGATAGCGGATCGCATCATAAGCCATGTTTGCTGCATAATGTCCCCAGGGGATATAACTGTTGCGCCTGAGATATTCAAATACATGGCTTTCTTCTGTCTCTTCCAGCCACTCTCCCACAATTTCACTGCCACCTTGGGCACCGGGCCTTAGCACCATGACATGCTTGTAATCGTCCGGGAGAAAGGTGTTGTTCGCCAAAACCTCAAACAGGGCATGATTCTTAATGTCCGCCCTTACACGGCCCTGGTGATCTTTCTTGTAAACCAGACCTGCCGGCCGTTTGCTTACCGGGTCATGAATAAACTCGCAGCATAACTCAGCCATGCGAATTAAATCCTCCGGGTCTGTGGAATTGGCTGCCAGGGCCAGTTGCAGGGGACCCGGCAGGGTGTGAAAAAAGGCCTCCAGTTTCGTCGCAGGGAGATTCTCCCCGAACGATTTTCTGACAGCAGCGGACAGAGATGCCATTGGGCGTTCCGGCAGAGCAATGGACGCGGGATTTTCGGATATTCTGTCTGCCGAGCTTTTGATGATGTATGTGGTTCCCCGGAACGGGAAGGCATTTGGTACCTCAAAAATCCAGTCCGCGGCCGGCTCTTCCACCGCATCGGGCGGAAAATTGTCATGATTTTCCCACAGGCGACCGTCACTGAATGCGCCGAGTGAAAAAATATAGTCCTTCTCGCGGAGATTTTCAACTCGGAATCCGGGCTTATGGATGCCATACAGGAATCGCCCGGATGGTGCAACGCAAGTTCTCAAATTCATGGCTGAACTCCTATGATTGTCGGTTTTGGCAGAACAAACATCGCCCTCTTTCGCTCTGTCCGGATTGCCATATCGGGCTTTGAAAATGGTTTCCCGGTCTGTTCGGTTCTCATATTTCAATTTTTCAGACCTGTGTGGCTACAAAGATGTAGGGTGGGTGGAGCGAAGCAGAACCCACCACATCCGCAAAAAAGAACCCACCACATCCGCAAAAAAAATGGTGGGTTTCGCTTCGCTTCACCCACCCTACAGTTGTATGAAGCCCAAAAAACAGTTGTATGAAGCCCAGAAAACAGTTGTATGAAGCCCAAAAAAATGGTGGGTTTCGCTTCGCTTCACCCACC
>JAOZLU010000125.1:3218-14094 GCA_029934695.1 Desulfobacterales bacterium
CACCCACCCTACAGTTGTATGAAGCCCAAAAAACAGTTGTATGAAGCCCAGAAAAAATGGTGGGTTTCGCTTCGCTTCACCCACCCTACAGTTGTATGAAGCCCAAAAAACAGTTGTATGAAGCCCAAAAAACAGTTGTATGAAGCCCAGAAAATCGGCTCTGTTCTTTCAGTAGTTGACGCGTAATGAACGATAAACTCTCTGTCCCGGATAAACTTTCAAATCCGGCAGTGTTATCTCATCAACCCCTCCCGGGCTACGAATGACAACCTTAATATTACATGCCCGGGAGACAGGCACTCTCAGCAATTTCAGCGAAGCCGGAAGGGTCTGCCAGCACCGCGTATCCGCCTCTTCCATGAGGAATAAGGCCGCTCGCAGCAGAATTCCCACGATCTCATCATTCTTGCGTTCCACTGCCCGCGTCATGGCTTCTTTGATGGCTGCCCTTGCAGTTTCCTTTGCGATGATCTTCCCGGCCCTGTCTTTCAGTGATGATCTTGCCACCGCGTTCATATCCGTGGTGATGACCGAGGCAGGCAGACGGCGCGACGAATCCAGAACCGTGACCTCTGCGCTTCCGGTGCTGCGCTCACTGTAGCTGGGAAAAGACAGCCGGATGGAAGGGGGCGCGACAATATTGTCGGAAACCTTCACCGGGCCTGTCCCCAGCCCCACAAACAAAATGAGTTCGGCCGATGATCTGTCCGCAAGCAGGGACAGGGTGCTTTTCGGAATAAATTTCTTATATTGCCGAACCTCATCGGAAAAACCGAGTCTCATACCCAGCCGGTAAAGCGGAGATGCAACCGGCGAAGGATCACGCATCAGTTTCGCCAGCTTCCTGTATTCAATGTAGGCATCATTTATATCGCCGACATTTTCATAACACAGTGCGATCAGCGAGCGGGTGAAGTAATCCCCTGAAAGAGGCTTAGGATGCTTTTCCAATACTTTCAGTGCTTTTTTTGCTTCCACAAGGGCTGAGTCATGCTTGCGAAGTATCAGGAAGTTCATCATCAGATAGGTATGAACCCACAGTTGCTCGCTGTATTCGCCTTTATATTCGGTCACCCAGTCCGTTGTCACAAGAGAGAGTGTCTGCTCGCCGACACGGATAATGTCCTGTAGAGCCATCTGTTTTGACGCTTTAAGAAATTCCCTCACACTTTCTTCGTATCTTCCCAGATGGTGCAGGATCAGCCCTTTTTCCATTGAAACCAGCAGACTGTCCTGACGTGAAAAAGGCTTTGCATCAGACAGGGCACTGACCGCGTCCAGGGGGCGGTTGCTGTAAAACGCATTTCTGGCGTCCCTGAGCGGACCGGCCGCGCATCCTGCAAAAAAGAGGAACGCCCAGACCACAATAAAATATAGGAAAGAGACCGGATGTTCTGATCCTGCGCTGACTGTTCTGATCCGATTTCTGTTATGGGAAATACAGGACACGGCTACCACCCAATAAACGGTTTTGAAGCCTCTCTGATGATTTCAACGCTGTCTGCCCATTCGATAAGGCTGCTTTGAATATCCGTCAGTTCAAGGCTGAGTTTGTAATATTTATAATCTTTCTTTTTAAAACGGACCTGTTTCGGCTCTTTCTTTTCAATGGAACGCAGTGTGCCGCTGAGGATATACTGGGCACCCGCCTGCCTTGCCCGCTGAATTCTTGTCCCAGGTGAAACCGGGCCTCCGTATTGATAACTCACCTCTTTTGCAATATTCTCACGCTGAGTTTCATTGATAAATCTGAACTTTCCCGCTTTTATCAGTTCCTCGCGAATATCATCGGTGATACCACTGGTGTCAATATGTTCAGATGTCCGATTGGCAATGCCATAGACGATGATAATCGGTCTGTCTGTTGCATGGGACAGGGGAGATTCTGCAAGAAGCGGTTCAACAAGCTTGTCAACAATGACCTTCTTATCAGCGAAACCATAGCTTTCATCATAATGCAGTGCCTCATCCGGTGAAATTGTCCGAGTGGTGGCCGTACAGCTCATCATCAGACAAAACGTCAAAATGAGGGTCAGGAAAAAGGTTGATCTCAGTAAAGATTTCATCATAAATATTGCCTCCTTATTAACTGTTGTTATTTGGGTGTGAAACAAAAGTTGAAAGTGAAAAGTTGAAAGTGAAAAGTTGAAAGTGAAAAGTTGAAAGTGAAAAGCCGAAAGCCGGAGGGATTTTGTACTTGTAATTACCCGGCCAAAAGTTTTCCGGGATTTTTTTTCTGGGAAAACAGCTTTCACAAACAGCGGATGAACACGGGTGATTCCGCCGTCTGCGTTCACCTGCGGTTATCTGCGATTCACAATTTTCAAATCATACAATCTGTATCTATATAGGAAAAGCAGCGGCCAAGTCAAGTCGAAAATGAAAACAGATGATAATAAGTTTTCTCAGGGCACTGACCTTGGGCTGCTTTATCTGACCCCTTCGGGGTAAAAAATATCCATTTCTCATTTTCCCATTTTTCGTGAATTAAAAAACATTTGCATAAAGCCCAAAGGAGTGCTAAAATTATATTTTAAGTACCTGACCAATAATTTTGAAGAGGTAACACTCTGAAAATTCAGAATTAAACCCCATAAAAATGTTACAAAACTTTTGCACAGGTACTTAGTAATTGAATTTTCAGCCCGGCTGGTAGCGCAAATGGGGGAAACATCCAAAAATAATTGCTGACGGAGCGTACGATTGGACAGTCACTGGCCCGAGTTCGGTGAACTGTGTGCTGAAAATTGATCTGCTGAGTGATCCGTCCAAAGGCACCCCGAAGGGGTCACATAAACCAGCCCAGGGTCAGCGCAACGCCACCCCGGGGAACTGGGAAACCCAAAAACCAAAAAACAAAGGAGAACCCCATGCCCCAGTCCCTTGCCCAAATTTACATCCACATCATATTTTCCACGAAAAGCCGTGTCCCATTTCTGGATGACAGAAAAATCCGGGAGAAGATGCACGCATACCTGGCCGCCGTCTTCAGGGAATACGATTCCAAAGCCATCATCGGCGGCGGCATGCCGGACCACGTCCACATCCTCTCCAACCTTTCGAGAAAGTTCACGATAGCCGAAATCGTCCGGGAGGCAAAGCGCAATTCGTCAAAATGGGTGAAGACAGAGGGTGACACATTGTCGAAGTTCGGATGGCAGAACGGCTACGGCGTGTTCTCAGTGAGCCGTTCCAATATGTCTCAAGTTCAGGCGTACATCCGCAACCAGGAAAACCATCATACAGGAATGGATTTCAGGAATGAGTACAGAAAATTTCTGAGGAGGCACTGGGTTGAGTTTGATGAGCGGTATGTCTAAGACTGATTTGGGGATTTTTGTTCGGGATATGGGCGGGGCGTTTTTCCAAGATGTGACGGATTCAGGGGAGGCTGCAATTTTCAGCATGTCACGCCGATATCCCACACAGAGGCACAGAGGGCACAGAGAAAAAACACTGATTATGACGGATGCGGGGAGGGTGCGGCCTGCTGAAATCACTGAGCCGGACACCGGCAGTTCTGTCCGGTCCGGAAACAGGGCATGAATGCGTCCGCCTTTTTCTCCGTGTTCTCTGTGCCTTTGTGTGAGATACCGCTCTGAAATCGGAGCTTCCCCTGAATCCGTTATAATCAGAAGAATAAATAAAGCAGAATAGAATTGAGGGATTGAACAGTTGCAAAGGTGGAACTGCTAAGGATTGAATTCAGTAAGGACAGGAAAGCCTTTATCCTTACTGAACCCAATCCCTGCAGTTGCAAATATAGCTTACCAATATCAGAGGTGATTATGAAAAATGAAAGAACGACGTATTATCAGAATGTGCAGAAATGCGTGGATGATGTGATTGAAAAGATTGGCAAGAATATTGTGCTCGGGATCCCGCTGGGGTTGGGAAAACCAAACCATATTACAAATGAGTTTTTCAGACGGGCCAAAGAAGATCCGGGCATTCATCTCAGGATACTCACGGCCCTGACCCTGGAAAAACCGACTTGGACCAGTGAACTGGAGAAGCGGTTCCTGGAGCCTTTTGTGGAGAGAGTGTTCGGGGACTATGCGGATCTGCAATATGTGCTTGCGCTCCGAAAGGGAGAGATGCCGGAGAATGTGGAACTGGTGGAATTCTTCAACAAGCCCGGGGGATACCTGAACACCCCCCATGCTCAACAGAACTACATCAGCACCAACTACACCCACGCGGCCAGGGACATAGTGAACAGCGGATGCAATGTCCTGGCCCAGATGATCTGCAAGAAAACCTTCGGGGATCGGACCCTGTGCAGTCTGAGCTGCAATCCCGAAGTCTCTCTGGACGTACTTGCCCGCCTTGTCAGAGAAAAGAAGAGGGACGAGGTGATCACAATGGCGGAGATGAATCAGAATCTGCCTTATATGTATGGGGATGCGGAGGTGGAACCCGGGATGTTTGACGTGATCCTTGATAATCCTGACTACTACAGCAATCTGTTCGGCGCGCCCAAGATGGCCATAACCACGGCGGACTATATGATCGGACTCCATGCCAGCGCACTGATAAAGGATGGCGGAACCCTACAGATCGGCATCGGATCCCTGGGAGACGCTCTGGTTTACGGATTGCAGCAGCGGCATCAGAACAATGAGACTTATAACACGTTGCTGACCCAGGCCGGGATAATGAACAGATTCGGAGATATCATCGGCCGGGTCGGAGGAACCAGCGTGTTTGAGGAGGGGCTGTACGGGTCCACAGAGATGCTGGTGGACGGATACCTGAACCTGTATGAAAGCGGTATTATCAAGCGAAAAGTGTATAACCATTGCGGTCTTCAACGCCTGACCAATGAAAAGAAAATCGGAGAGACGGTCAGCCGGAAAACCCTTGAGACACTGCTTGAGGAGGAGGTGATCAACGGGGAACTGACCCGGGAGGATTTCAGGTTCCTTCAGGAATTCGGGATATTCAAGGAGGAGTGGAACTATGAGAATGGTCAGATATTAAATGGGGAGATCAGGATTCCTGCTGACCTGACCGATGAGAAGAATCTGGAGCAGGTGGTTCAGCACTGTCTGGACAAGACCCTCAAAAATGGCGTGGTGATTCACGCGGGATTTTTCCTGGGACCCCAGAGCTTCTACACCTCTCTGAAAAATATGAGCGAAGAGGAACGCAGGAAAATATTCATGACAAGCGTGCTGAACGTGAATCAGCTTTACGGGAATCAGTACGGAGATGAGGAACTCAAGCTTCTCCAAAGAAAAGATGCCCGGTTTGTCAATGCCGCACTCATGCTGACGCTCCTCGGAGGAGTCGTGTCGGACGGACTCGAAAGTGGCCAAGTGGTGAGCGGGGTCGGCGGCCAGTATAATTTTGTCTCCCAGGCCCATGCCCTGCCAGGGGGACGATCCATCCTCATGGCCAAGAGCACTCGGACAAAGGGAAAGGACATCAGTTCCAATGTCGTCTGGAGCTACGGCCATCTGACCATACCGAGGCATCTGAGGGACATTGTGATCACGGAATACGGCATTGCTGAACTGAGGAGCAAGCGTGACAAGAAAGTGATAGCGGCCATCCTGAACATCGCCGACTCCCGGTTTCAGGAGGAACTGCTCCGAGAGGCAAAGCAGGCGGGAAAGATGCCGCGGGACTATCAGATTCCGGATATGTTCAGAAACAACTTTCCGGAACGGCTCGAAGACGACATGAAGTCTTGCCGGGAAAAGGGGCTTTTCTCCCCGTTTCCCTTTGGCACGGATTTCACAAAGGAGGAGCTTGTCATCGGAAAAGCCCTGCGGAAACTGAAGGAGAAGATGGCTGTCAAAAAGTTTCCGGTTCCGACGTTCAAAGAGGCGAAAAAGCTGGTTTCTGTACCGGAAGCGGCCAGGCCGTATCTCGAAAGGCTCAAGCTCGACAAGCCGGCCACAGGCAGGGAGAAGATGATGCAGAAGATGGTGATCTATGCACTGGCTTCCGAAGGAAAGATTTAGCTTGAAACTTGAAACTTGAAATTTGAAACTTGAAACTTGAAATTTGAAACTTGAAATTTGAAATTTGAAACTTGAAATTTGAAACTGCTCAGATTGCAGGTCTCAGTTTCAAGCTTCAAGTTTCAGAAAGGATTTGCTATGTTAGAGAAAAAAGACGGAATTCTTGATTTGGTCGCGATGGGGCGCAAAACCCTGAAGATGGTTCACAGAAATCTTCCCACGGCGGTGCTGTATGAGCGGATCGTCAGGAACCGGGAAGGACAGATATCCCATCAGGGACCGATTGTTGTGCGAACAGGTGATTTTATGGAACTGCCGCTCACGGACAAATTCGTCGTGAAGCAGGAGGCCGATTCCCGTGTCTCAGAAGGGCATCAGGAGATGTCGGCAGGCCAGTTCAACAATCTGGCGTATCGCCTTTCGGCTTACCTGCAAAACAAGGAGGTCTATGTTCACTACAGTTATGTCGGCAGGGACCCTGACTGTCAGATCCCCGTTCGGGTCGTGACAGAGACGGCATGGCACAGCCTCTTTGCCCGGAACATGTTCATGCCGATCCACGGAGTTGAGGATTACAGTCAGCTGAAAGCCGAATTTTCAGTGATGCATATCCCCGGATTTCACGCTGTGCCGGATGTGGACGGCACCCGTTCCTCGGCTGCGGTTATATTCAACATGGAACAGAAGATCATCTTTATATGCGGAACCAGCTATGCCGGGGAGATCCGGCTGGCGGTCTTCACCTTCCTGAATTATCTGCTCCCTGAGTCGGTCTTTCCCATGCGGTGTGCCGCCAATGTGGGACCCGAAGGAGACGCGGCCATCTTCATGGGTCGGAGCGGGGCCGGCAAGACCACTCTCTCAGTTGATCCGGAGCGGCGACTCCTGGGAGATCATTTCCACGGGTGGACCGTCAGAGGGCTGTTCAATTTTGAACGGGGGGCTTATGCAGGTCTGCTGAGGATATCCGAGGAGGATGAGCCGGAAATCTCCGCATGTTCCCGGAAGTTCGGGACCATTTTGGAGAATGTCTCCATTGACATGGAAACCCGGCGGGTCGATCTGGAGGACAGAAGCCTGACGGAGAACACACGGGCCATCTATCCGCTGACGCATATTCCGAATGCGGCTGAGGAGGGCATCTGCGATCATCCTAAGCATCTTTTTCTGCTCACCTGTGACGGGATGGGGGTCATGCCGGCCATTGCCCGCATGACACCGGAGATGGCGGTCTATGCGTTCATGTCCGGCTATACGTCAAGATTCGCTGAGACCGAATCCGGGACAGCAGTGTCGGATATCGGGTTCAACACCTGCTTTGGCGCGTCGTCTCTGCTTCTGCCGGCCCATGTCTATGGAAACCGGCTGCTGGAGAAGATCAGGAAGCATGAAGTCACCTGCTGGCTGATGAACACCGGCTGGATCGGCGAGCCGGCCGGCAGAACCGAACGGATAAAGATTCCCGTGTCCCGGGCACTGATCCGGGCGGCTGTTTCAGGCAAACTGGATACAGTCGTGTATGAGACCGACCCGATCTTCGGGTTTGACATTCCATTGACATGCCCGGGGGTGCCGTATGAGATCCTCAATCCCCGAAATATGGCCGGAGATGAAGGGGAATACGAAGTGCGGGCCAACTGTCTGGCAAGGGAGTTTATGAATGATTTCAAACAGTTTGAAGATCAGATGCCTGAAAGTATGCGGACCATGATGGCAGAAGTGTTTTCATCGGATGATTCGTTTGATCTTTTGGGAGATGTCGGGTTTTCGATGTGAGGACAGGTCAGAGAAACCCGGTTTCTCTTTCGGTGCCACCTCTTTAATACCTGATCATGTCTGATTTGCTGGCCGAGCGGAAAATTTATATCCGATCCGCTGATTTTTCTATCGGGAAAGACGGAGACTATGAATGGATTGGGTTTAGCAAGGATAAGGCTTGGCTATCCTTATTAAACCAAATCCTTGTAGTTCCCCGCTGTCAGAGGCAATCCTCTCTCAAACCAGTTTAATGAGGAATTATCACAATGACTTATGATGTGTTACTTACCAAAAAAAATGAAAACTTTGTTGCCCGTGTCTGTCAGTGGCCTGAAATCATGGCCGAAGGAGATACCGAGGAGAGGGCGTTGGACATGGTCCGGAACGGACTCAGAAATCTGCTGACCAGGGGACGGCTTGTGAAACTGGATGTCAGCCCCGAACCTGACAAACATGCCTGGTCCGAATATGCGGGAATGTTTGCCGACGATCCCGACTGGGAGGAGTTTCAGAAATCAATGCGGCAGTACCGAAGGGAAACCGAAATGATCGGAGAATAAATGTATATTCTGGACACTGACCACATCTCTCTTTTCCAGAGAGACAACCCGGGTGTTGTCTCCAACGTCCTGAAAAAACCTCAGAGCATGTTGGCGACGACTGTGATAACGGCTGAGGAACAACTGAGAGGCAGGCTGGCCATGATTCGCAAGGCCCGGACAGATGAGAGAATTGTAAACGCTTATGACAATCTGCTGGCAACCGTTCTTTATTTTCGTACCATCACGGTCATCGGCTTTGGCAGCGAATCCCAGACAATTTTCAGGAAGCTTCGTGAGGGGAAAATCCGTATCGGCACACAGGATCTGAGGATCGCAGCCATTGCCATTGCCCGTGATGCCACTGTGGTGACGCGTAATCAGAAAGATTTCAGCCTAGTGCCGTCACTGAAAACTGAAGACTGGTCATCGGCATGAAACCGTTGACCAGTTTGGATACACGGAACGAATTATCTCTGATGCGAACTGTAAGGTTTGCAGGGCTTCGGGGGAGCCGCATCTACACGGATTAGTGATACGAAAGGATTTTTTGGCGGGAGACCGGGCAATCCTTTGAACTCTTTGGCAATTCATGCTAAATGCTGAAAGGAATAGGAACAGAGAGGATGGACATTGATGAAATAAAAGAAAAAGTAAAAAATGATGAATACGTTTACACACTTCATGCGGAAACAGAGAGAAAAGCTGATGACCTGACGTTTTATCAGATTGAGGAGGCTGTCATAACCGGTGAAATTTTGGAACAGTATCCTGATACCGGGCGGGGAGAAAGCTGTCTGATAGTCGGGTTTTCAGAGAATATCCCCATTCATGTTGTTTGCGGATGGCGAGGAGAAAAAATTGCAATAATAACCGTCTATGTTCCGAAACCCCCGAAATTTAAAAATCTCTGGACAAGAGGTGAGAGAAATGAAACAAAAGAAATGTAATTGTTGCGGCAGTCCTGAATATGAGGAACGCAGAATCCCTTACCTGTACTCCTACAAAGGAAATTATCTGCTTGCGCCGGACACACCAGTGGAAATCTGTCTCAGTTGCGGAATGCTCTATTATGAGGCCAAGGTGCTGAAGGAGATTGAGAGTCGTTTTTTTGCGATTCAGAAAAAACAGGAACACGCTGAAAACTATATTGAAATTCCGATTATGAGTTATGCATCATAATTTCAGCGGGTAACTACTAAGGATTGAGTTTAGCAAGGATAATGCCCGGTTTACGGGGCTTCGGGACTATCCTTGCTAAATTCAATTCCTGTAGTTGACAAGGGTTGCTGTAACTGCAAGGATTGGGTTTAGCAAGGATAAAGCCCGGTTTGCGGGGCATCTACACGGATTGCGGAAACCCGCCATCCCTTTTCTTATCCATAATCCGTGTAGATGAGGGAGCGGCATCTGCACGGATTAGTGATAATCAAGGATTTGTCGGCGGGAGACCGTGCGCTGCTTATCGCCAATCCGTACAAATGAACTGATGATAAGCAACAAAGAAACCCTTTAAACGAAAAATAAGCTTAACGGAAACAAAATTATGGAAGAAACGGCCACTTTGCTTCGGGAACTGGCAAAATCAGGTGTCAGACATACACCGGAAGAGATCGTCCGTATTGCCAGACGTGCCGCAGACGGAAAAATCATATTTATCGAAAAAGGAAACAGGAGAGCAGGATTGCAGCATATTATGGAAAGGCATGCTGAAGATTTTGCCAGACAGGGCTTTTCTTCCGACGAAATCCCGGATATCATCATAAAAGCGGTGACAAAGGGAACAATCGTGGGTTATCAGAGGACACGCCCGATTTATGAAACCGAGATTGAGGGAAACAGATATCACATCTCAGTCACAGTGGGAAGCAACGGATTCGTTGTCGGTGCAAACCCGATATCATTTCCCTGATTACAGGAGGTCAACATGCAGGAAACCATAAAATTAATGACTGATTACGAATGCTTTCCCCTGTGGAAAAGCGGAGAGGACGGGACTGCAAACCTCGATCCTGAAAATCTCCTGCTGTCCGTGGAAACAAAAAAACGTCTCGCAAGCTGGGCAGAATGGTATGACAGCACTCTGAATCCGGATGATCCCGTATCGTCAGGCTTTGCAGACAAAGAGGATGAGCAGGCATTTGAAGAGGAAGGCAGGTCTCTGTGCAAAATTCTCCGAAAAGAACTGAACGGCGCTTATACCGTCATCTATTTCAGTGAATCGGACACGCCGGAGGTGAAAAAGGAAGCAGATACAATAAATTATGAGGTTCAAAGGATTTATAAGGATATATTGAAGCTGACCATCGCAGAGAAAATGCCGCTGTGAGGAACACCCTGACTCCCGGCCGGGCCGGAATTTCCGCTCCCCGCACCGGTCATCCCCTGCCCGGAGGGACCGCAGGCATCCGCTGTTCCGGATATCTGCGGAAGCACAGTCAGCATCGCCGCCGATATCAGTATCCTTATTATTGTCTTAATTATCTTACCCATTTTCGCGCCTCCCCGTATTTTCCTGTCCGAATTTCAGAATATGCTGCCCGAATATCATACAGGGAAGACAGACACAGGCTTTTTTTCAGAAAAATGTTGAAATCCGGATCCGTT
>JAOZLU010000683.1 GCA_029934695.1 Desulfobacterales bacterium
CGGGGTTGCAAACCCCGTCTGGCAAGTGAAAAATGTTTCGGACGGGGTTGCAAACCCCGTCCGGCAAAGTGCCCCGTCCGGCAAAGTGTCCCGTCCGGCAAGTGACTTTTATGAAAGATGCCTTGTCATCTTATTTTTTCTCCGGACTCTCCGGATTTAATATGATGGGTACGCCGTTTTCGCCAACACCGATAACAAATGTCTTTGCATTCTCTGAGGTGGCAAAAGCTTTTACTGCCTGAATGCCGTGCCATCTTAATATTTTTTCATCAGTAAGAGATGTTGTGATGATTTCATTCTGGTCACGTATGCCCTGCCCTTCGATACGCTTTCTTTCCGCTTCCTTCTTTTCCTTCTGAACAATAAATTCATGAGCCTGAACCATCTGTTTCTGCTTAATTTTGAATACTATGGCATCTGCCACCACCGGAGGGAGCTCAAGCTTTCTGATCAGTACAACATCCACATTGACATACCGCCGGGCAATCTGCTCAATGGCCTGGTCAAGGGCTTTGGCAAGCACCTCTCTGCCGGTGGTATAGATTTGTTCGGCTTCCATAGTGCCGATAACATCACGTATGACAGATTCTATCTGCGGTATGATCACTTTGTTCGCATAATCCGGGCCCACTTTCTGGTGCAACACTCCCAGCATCCGCTTATCAGGCGCATAACGTACGGAGAAATACACAAGAACATGTAATCCTGATCTGGCCAGAACGGTCAGTTCCGATGAAATTTCCTGAATTCTGACATTGTAGACATATATCTTATCCCAGGGAAGAATGAAATGCATGCCTTCAGGATACACATAATTGATTCGCGTTCCGCCCAGGAAACGGCTCCAGAACACCCCTGCCTCACCCGGAAGAAGCGTAATGGCAATGTTCTGAATAAGATAAGTCGCCACAAACAAAAGAATGAGAAGGGGTACTGCCATGGAGAGAAACATTTTTCTTAACCCTGCTTTTATTTTTTGAAAAACAGTTTCTTCAGTCTCGTTTTTTTTGGATTCCTGAAAATCCTGATACTCTGTTTCAGCAGAAGTTGCCATTGTTTTTTACTCCGAACAGATTTTTTATTCCCCCCTAAAAAAAATTGGGAAGCAGCCATCTTTGATATAATTGTCAAAGTTCCGGTTTTATAAAGAGAAGCACTTTTTTCTTACTCCCCCTTTTTTTGCTCCCCTGCCGTTATTTCATCCTCATTCTCGTGGATCATTGCGCGAACAAAGAGCATCACAATCGGATCCTTTCTTTTTTTGTCATACGCATCATGCAACCTTATTGTTCCGATAAATGCATAAGCCCCGCTGTCAAGCATCAACGAGGTTTCTATGCGCGCTTTGTGAAACTGAGGCTGTATGATCCTGACACCTTTGGAATTGCTTCCATAATCCGCATCAGCGATTCTTTCACAAAATTCCGAGGTGAGATTCAGGGAAATACTGTTTCCGTCATCTGCAATGATCGGATCAGCCTTAAGTGATACGCCTGTATTCTGGATTTCAAAATTGCCTACACCTGTTTCGTCATAATTTTTTGGAGATTTTATCTCATTTACCGACATTGTACTTGCCCGCATGGAATCTCTCACCTGAATAATGACGGTTTCAACAATGCTCGCATCCCCGGCTTTTGTTTTTTTTTGGATTTGTCTCCTCAGCTCACCTGCATCAGTCCCAAATTCCTTTTCAAAGAGCAGGTCATTCAGATCAGAATGACTTACTTCAATAAATTCAAGCTGAATGGTGATTCCTTTCGGAGGGGCTTCGATAAGTTCCTTTTCCCCAGCCGCCGGAACATTACCTGTGAATCCCGCCAACAGTGCGATGGTGATAATAATCAGTTTTTTCGCTTTTGCCTTCATTGATTATTCCCAAACTATATTATTTTTTCTTGTCTGATACCAGAAGCAGCATCAGACCGATTATCGGCGAAAGAAGTATGGAGGAGAAAAGATATCCCCAGAACCCCATTTTTCTGTTTGTTCCTGCCACGCCAATCACCAGACTTGATGCAAAATATGCTGCCTGGAGATATATTGGTGCTGCAAGTATTAAGTTTAATGGTAAAAAATTCATTTGTTCGGATTCCTCCCCGAAATAAGACGAAATAAGACCTCCGAGGTTTCAGAAACCTCGGAGGTCTGATGTGAGAACTTATTTTCCCATATCGGCAGCGACTTTTTTTCCCTCGCTGAACATTTCAGCATAAAACGCTTTTACTTCTTCAGGATCAAAATTCAAAAAGGTTCCGCCCGAAGCAAAGTGCTGGATGAACACTCTGCCTATGGCATACGTCGTAGCACCGGCAACAATGGGCATGGTAACAATCCCTACAACCGTGCCTACTGCCGGAACAAATTTTGTCAGACTCACCGCCAGGGGCACTGAGGCCAACGTAGGCAGCGCACCGCCGACCAGGGAAGACAGAATATTTTTCACTGTATCCTTGAAAAATGGAACATTATACTTCTTGGCAAGTGTTCGGAGCAGATTCAACTGGATAGCTGTCAGCCCTGCAAAATCTGCCACGGGTATGGGAATCAGACCAACTGCCATTGAGCCATACACATGATATCTGAGAAGTTTGTCCAGCTCTTCTTTTGATACCTCCGTTGCCTCTGTTGCCACGATTTCTGTTTTTTCAGTTTGCATTTTGTCTCTCCTCATTTAAAATTAACGAAACATTTGTATATAGAGCTTTTAAGAAAATGTCTGTCGCTCCGGAGTGCCAAACTGCCAAACTGCAAGTTTGGCACATTGCGAAAAATAATTTTCGCACTCCGTATGATATAAACATTTCCGGTTAAAGGCAGAAGTTATTTTTTCTTCCTTATCTTATTGCTTTGAATATCCGCGGCGACCTTTTCCCCTTCCCTGAACATTTCAGCATAATAGTTTCTTACCTTTTCAGGATTAAAGGTCAGGAAGGTTCCGCCCGAAGCAAAATGCTGGATAAACACCTTGCCCATGGCATACGTCGCAGCACCGGAAACAATCGGCATGGCAATCACACCGGCAGTCTGTCCTATTACTGGAACAGCCTTGGCTGCACTTGCCGCCAAAGTGGTTGAAGCTGACGGAAGTGTGACACTGGTGATTACAAAAACGGCTTTACCCACTACAGGAACAATTCTGCCCGCATTTGCTGCCAGAGTGGTTGTGGCTGAGGGGGATGCAGCACCGGCAAGAACACAGGCGGCATCATCAGCCAATGAAACAAGAACAGTTGTGATGGAGGATGACATGTCCTTTCCTGAACTGTCGAAAAAGGGAATGTCATATAATTTTGCGAGTTTTCTCAGCATATTTAATCGAATGAGCGTCAAGGCCGCAATATCTGCCAGCGGTACAGGAACCATCGCCGCCATAATCGAAGCCCATACATGGTGTCTGAGAATTCTGTCATATACCTTTTTCGGCACCTGTTTTGCCATTATCCCCCGTTCTTCCGTAAAAATTATTCTGCAGATCAGGACGTAAGCGGTCCGTAAGACGAACCGCTTCGCTTGCCGGGTTAAGTTTGTTGTTATAGAAAATTATAAAAATCCGCAGCCTGCTCTCTTT
>JAOZLU010000684.1 GCA_029934695.1 Desulfobacterales bacterium
GTTTTAGGTTTTAGGTTTTAGGTTTTAGGTTTTAGGTTTTAGGTTTTAGGTTTTTTATCCTGACACCTAAAACTTAAAACCCTCTTTTCTTACTCCAAATATTTTAATTTATTAGGAAGCGGGACACCTTTCCCTTTGATATCCTCACCATAATTGACACCCGCGAGAATGTTGATATCTTCCAGCGCACGGGTGTCTCCCTTAAAGACAACTTGAGTAACATTTTCTTTCTGAATTTTTCCCCCCGCGTACTGGATATCAAGCACACTGCTCGCGTCAAACCTGTCCTTTCCCACACACAATTCCACCTCTCCTCCGTAAAGCTGGACAATTTTGGCAACCAGAAGGCTCGGTCTGCAATGAAAACCGAGTTTTACAGGAATGCCCACCTTGATGGAAGAATGTTCCATGTTCTCATTAAGTATCTTCCGCGCCAGGTCTCTGCCAGTTGTGAGGAAATAGCATACATAGCAGAGGCTGTAATTAATGGTGCAGTCAAGAAGGGCGTCAGGATCAACCAGGGAGGATAACTGGTTCTGAACCTTTTTATAGGTGTCTTTGTAGCCGGCCTCGTGAAGATGTCGTTCATAAAAATGGAGAAGCCTGCCCGTCATCTGAAGAAGATGAAACACAACAGAGAAAAAACTTCGGAACGCTTTGAGTCTTCTGTCTCCCTTCTTGAATCCGCCGTGTATGACATAAGTGTCAAAACCAGACTGAAGATTGTGAACAAGCATCTCAAACCGTCGTATCTCAACCTCATTGACATTGTCAGGCACAATCGCCTGCATCTCTTTCCGATCATAAGGCTTATAAAATCCGAACTGATCAAAAGTTCTGACAATCTCCAAAAATTCAGTGGCAATCTTGACAATATGTTTCTTTTGCCTGTATTTGCTTACATCGTCAATATCATACTCAAGCATCTCACCGCTTACAATGCCCGGAAAATCTGCCGGATCAAAACATTCAGTCGGAACAGGGATATTCAGACGCCGTGCCTCATCAAGTATGACAGGTGTCATTTTCACAAGAATTTTTGTCAGAAAATCAAGGGCTGCCTCCCCTTTTTTTTCAAAGGCGGCTGAATCCGGAAGATCATAAAAAACAAGGCGGTTTAAAATATGCTTCTGGGAATAGCTCGCTATGCTCAGATGTCTGACAGCAGCAGTAAGCTCCCTGTACAGATACCACTCTGAATTGTTCTTTGCGCCGTGAAAATCAAGAAGATTTTCAAGGAGCTGGGAAGCAGATATCAGCTCTGAATAGAGTTTTTTGGTAAAGAGGTGCTGAGGCTTGTCAAAAGCTGAGATATAAACACAGCATTTCAGATAATCGTGGGAAAATATCCGAGCCTTCTCAGCAAAAGAAATACCGCAAACGGTTTCCTGCATGGCGTTTTGTGTCTGCATAGTATCTTGTCGGGTGTTTGGGGGTTTTAAGTTTCAGGTCAAACCTGAAACTTAAAACCTGAAACTTAAAACCTGAAACTTAAAACTTAAAACTTAAAACTTAAAACCTACATCATGTCTTTCTGGGTTTCAGAAACAGCTTTGTCAAGCTTCTCTTTGAGGTTCGCCGGCAATCCTTCTATGTCAACATTTAAAAAGCCGCGGACAATCGTTGATACAGCTTCGTCCTCATCAAGGCCCCTTGCCATGAGATATTCGATTTCTCTCTGGTCAATCTTGCCCACCGCGGCCTCATGGGACATTTCAACACCTGGAACATGTCCGGAAAGTTCCGGTATGGCGCGCATCAGCCCGTCATTCAGTATCAGCCCCTTGCACTCAAGATGCGCCTTTACCCCGGGAACTTTGCCAATCAGATCACCCCGTGCGATAATTGTGCCTCCTGATGTGATGCCGCGGGATATGATCTCAGCGCGTGTTCCGGGAGCACTCAGCACGACCCGGGATCCCACGTCCAGACAGCTTCCCTTGCCGGCAACAAGGACGCTGTTGAAACGGGCAATGGCATCTTTTCCCACCAGATTCGTTGTGGGAAACATCTGAAGTGATCCCACCGGCTTCAGGGAAATATAATTGGAGATAATCATGCCCCCTTCCTCCACCCGCGTGACAGTTCTCGGTCGGACATTGACATTCTCACCCCAGTCATGGATCATGGTGAACGTCAGCCTGGCCCCTTTTTTCACATAAAACTCGGACACGCCAATATGCATGCCTGACACCAGATGGGGAGCTGTGGCGCACCCGGTAATGATGTGAAGATCCGAGTCTTCCTCAGCAATGACAATATTGTGAACATGCTGGGAAAACCCGTCTTTGGCAATATAAAGGCATGACTGTACCGGATGGGCTGATTTAACGCCCGGAAGGGAGCGGATAAAGTACCCTTCATGGGGATTTTCCCGTGCCCGGGAGGTAAATTTGTCTGTGTCAGGAGATACGTTTTTCCACATATAATCTTTAAGCCATCCGTATTCCTGAGCTGCCTGGGATATGCCCATCATCTCAATGCCGTCCTGACAGGTTTTGCAGTGTATGACGGACTGATCCTTTTGTATGAAAGTGCCTGCCCGGCCCTTCGCCTCAGTATCCACCCCGACGTTTAACAGTTGTTCTGCGTCGGCTGAATCAACTCGGGACAGTTCACTTACATATTCATGGCTCTCAGCATGGGTCTCGTAGTCTTCAAAATTCACATCTCTGGCATTCTCTAATTCGAACATCTCACACACTCCTCATAGCCGTATTCTCTTATCCATTTTAATATTTCTCTTGCATTCCTTGAGCAGCACAGAACACCGTCATAAAGGACCTGGCCCCTGTCCGCTGTTATATAATTGAGGATATGGCCCGTATGCGTGATGACCAGCGCAGATTTTGTCTGATCCGCCTTATGAGATATATCTCCTCTGGGGTATTTTGTCCCCTTGTGCAACAGGGAATTTATCGTGTCCCCCACAAGAACAATGCTTTCAAGGTCCACGCCGGACTCCGGCTCGTCCAAAAGAACAAGGTCCGGCTGCTGTGCCAGCAATTGGAGCAGTTCAGAACGCTTTATTTCTCCGCCTGAAAAATTATGATTGACATCCCGGTCAAGAAAATCTGAAAAATTAAGCTGTTCTGCCAACTCTTCAACATCAGCAGACTGGTCTTTGTTGCAGATTTCGACAAGGGCTCTTGTTTTCAGCCCGTTAATCGTTGGAGGTCTCTGAAAGGATACGCCGATACCGAGGAGTGCCCGCTCATGGATGGGCATATAAGTGATGTCCTCCCCCTTGAAAATAATCTTTCCGTGGGTCACTTCATAACCGGAAAATCCCATCAGCGTCATCATCAGACTGGTCTTGCCGGACCCGTTCGGTCCGAAAAGTATATGGGTTTCTCCTTCTGGAATCTCCATGTTGACATTTTTCAGTATTTCTTTTCCGCCGACTCTGACTCTGAGTTCTTCAATATGTAACATATCATTTCACCTTTTTTCGATGTTCGATGTTTGATGTTCGATGCGTAAACTTGAAATAGCATCCAGCATCCAGCATCCAGCATCCAGCATCAAACATCAAACATCAAACATCAAACATCAAACATCAAACATCAA
>JAOZLU010000126.1:0-2644 GCA_029934695.1 Desulfobacterales bacterium
ATTTTAGCACCTGTCTGAGGGAGTGCTGAAATGAAATTAGCACCTGTCTGAGGGAGTGCTGAAATGAAATTTCAGCCGTTTAAGGGGAGTGCCAAAATGAAATTTCAGCCATTTAAGGGGGAGTGCCAAAATGAAATTTCAATCCGTTAAAGGGAGTGCTGAAATGAAATTTTAGCACAGCCGGCAGACAGGCGCTAAAATTTTATTTCAGCACTCCTTTGCAAAAAATATGCCAAAAATACGGTCGTGAATCAATCCAGATATCCCTGCAGTTAAAAAATGAATATAGTGTCATAGCTTGATTTCAGGGTAAACGGATTTCAATTTGTACCGTGTGTCAATAAATTACGTTATGCCTGATTTTCAGATTTGACAATGCACTAGTCTTGAATAATTTTCAGAATGTGCTATCTCTAATAAAAGAAACTGATGAAGAAATCTGATTAAGTACCCGGACATAAATTTTATCTGCCGGACGGGGTTTGCGTCCGCAACAGTTGTGCGGCGCGGAGAACATTTCGGACGGGGTTGCAAACCCCGTCCGGCCCTGTCATATCCGGAAATTGCCTTAGTGGGATATTTTTTTTAGAAATCGCCTTATTAATATGGATTCCGAATTGAAAAAATAGGGCATTTTTTCAATTTTGTCCGGAATGACAGGGCGTGATGTCATTCTGGGAAAAATAATAAAAAGCATCAGGATTGTTATCATATTTATGACAATGACGCGCTGGAACGGAACGATTGAAAACAACGGTACGACCCTGCATTTTAAAATGAAGATCATCCAAAGTCCGGTGGGAATAACAGGTGCTATGGTGACAGATGGCCACGGCATCATCCTGCTGAACGGAAACGCCACAGAATGGCCTGCTGGCAGTATCATGATGAAGAAAATCCTTGCAGTTTCCTGAAATTGTGTCAATATAGGACAAAAATTTATGGAAAAGGAGCTTATCATGCGAAAATTCTCATCTTACGGGCCGATCAGCAAAAAACTGCATTATTATGTGCCGAGGGAAGAGCTGGTTCAGAGGGGCCACACTCAGCTCCTCGGAGAATCCCCCGAGGAGGAGGGCGGCCATTATATCACTGTATGGGCACCCCGCCAGTGCGGCAAGACATGGATCATGCGGGACGTGCTGTGGAGACTGAGGGAGGACAATCGTTTCCATGTGCTGAAGCTGAACCTGGAGCATCTCAAGATGACCAAGGATGTTGATAAGATCATATCTTCGATTGCCGGAAAGATTGCTCGTTATCTGGACTTGAAGGACATCCGGGTCAGAAATCTTGAGGAGTTTGAGCAGATATTTGAAAAGGGAAAACTGGACAGACCGCTAATTCTGATCCTGGACGAGTTCGACGCACTGACCGAGGATGCCATCAGCGGAATTGCAGGCATTTTTCGGAATATCTGCAACGCCCGTCAAGAGGATCCGAACCCTTCGGCGAAGAAGGAGTATCTGCTTCACAGCGTCGCACTGATCGGTGTCCGAAGCGTCCTGGGAATTGAGAATGTCAAGGGATCGCCGTTCAATATCCAGCGGAGCCTGCACATTCCGAATCTCACTTATGAGGAGGTCCGCACCATGTTCGAATGGTACGAGCGGGAGAGCGGCCAGAAGGTGGAGCAGGCGGTCATCAGGAGCCTGTTTTATGAAACCCGCGGACAGCCGGGGCTGGTCTCCTGGTTCGGGGAACTGCTCACAGAGGGGCACGACTACTTCCGGCCGGATCACAGCAGACCTCTGAGCGAGGAGGTGTTTGAGGAGGTGTATCCGGTCGCGCTCCGGGTGCTTCCGAACAACACGGTGCTGAACATCATCAGCAAGGCAAAACAGGAGCATTGCAAAGATTTCGTGCTTGAGATGTTCAAGACCCGGGAAAAAACTCCCTTCAGGTTCGACGATCCGACTTTCAACTTTCTTTATATGAACGGTGTCGTCGGCATTGACGCAGACGAGTTCTCTCTGAGATTCTCCTGTCCCTTTGTCCAGAAACGGCTGTTCAACTATTTCTCCAACGAACTGTTTCACTACATGGGTCAGATATTCGAGCCGTTTGAGGATATGAGCGACACGATCACGGAAGAGGAACTGAACATCAGGAATCTCATCAGGCGGTATGAGAAACACCTGCGAAAGAACCGTGACTGGATGCTGGATGATGCGCCCCGGCGCAAGGATCTCCGGGTGTTTGAGGCAGTGTTCCATTTCAATCTGTACGAATATCTGAACCGGTTTCTCGCAAACACGGATGCGAAGGTGTGGCCCGAATTTACTACGGGCAACGGTGCCATTGATATTATCATCCGATACGCGGGTGAGATATACGGCCTTGAACTCAAGAGCTTCACCCGTGAGAAGGATTATCGGGAAGCTCTGGGACAGGCCGCACGGTACGGCAAATCCTTAAAACTGGACATGATCCATCTGATAGTGTTTGTCGAACACATCGGCGACGAAAACCGCCAGCAGTATGAGATGGATTATACTGATGATGAGACAGGGGTCAGGGTTGTGCCGGTGTTTGTGGCCACGGGGAACTCCGAGCAGCTTTTATATTATGACGGGAATCTGACAGATAAAAAGAAGCGGCACATGAATCGGCCCGCCGATGACATACGCACATAAGAAAACCC
>JAOZLU010000126.1:2744-14062 GCA_029934695.1 Desulfobacterales bacterium
CGATATTGGAATGGAGTGCAAAAATGGTAGCCGTTAGGCGAAATTTTTGCTTTTACATAAGAAAATCCCGATATTGGAATGGAGTGCAAAAATGGTAGCCGTTAGGCGAAATTTTTGCTTTTAATTGAGAATGCCGCCTCACCATCCTTACTAAACTCAATCCCTATAGTCATAAAAAAGGCCCGGATTTGCCAATCCGGGCCGAGCGGCTTTGTTTCTGACAGACACAAGGATATTATGCTCCGGGCCGCTGAACCCTGACCCCATGTTTTTTCATCAGCTTCTGGAAATTGGTCCGCTGCAACCCCGTGTTTTTTGCTGCCTGGGTCACATTCCACTCATTTTTGACAAGAGCGTTCAGAACGAAATTTTTTTCAACATGGTCCACCGCTTTCTGCCTGATTTCCTTCTTGACCCTCTTCAGTTCATCATTGGTTTTAGGAACATATTCAATCAGTTGTTCAATTTTTCCCATTTCATCCAAAAGTGGAATATCCCTAAGAACGATCTGCTTATTTTCACAGAGAATGGCCGCTCTTTCGACAACATTCCTCAGTTGCCTGACATTTCCGGGCCAGTCATATTCCGTGAGCCTGCGGACAGCGGCATCATCAAATCCCGATATGTTTTTGCCCATACTCCGGGTGAACTGCCTCAGAAAATGATAGGCAATGGTCAGAATATCAGTCTTTCTTTGTCTCAGCAGCGGCAGATTGATGGGATAGACAAATATGCGGTAATAAAAATCCTCCCTGAACGAGCCTTCAGCGACCATGTCCCTGAGATTTTTATTGGTGGCGAAAATAAGACGGATGTCAACCTTCCGGACAGATGTTCCCCCTAACGGCAGAAATTCCCGCTCCTCCAGAAACCGGAGCAGCTTTCCCTGAACTTCCAGGCTGATATTGCTGATTTCATCCAGAAAAACCGTGCCCTGATGTGCCAGCCTGAATATTCCGTCTTTGTCCTTATGCGCGCCCGTAAACGCGCCTTTGACATAGCCGAACAGCTCACTTTCCAAAAGATTGTCTGACAGGGTTCCGCAGTCCACCGCGAAAAAGACCTGATCCTTTCTCGCACTGTTGGCATAGACCGCCCTTGCGACCAGCTCCTTGCCAGTTCCGCTCTCACCGCAGAGGAGGACAGTGGAATCGGTCGGTGCCACCTTCCGGACCATCGTGATCACTTTCCTTATTTCGGGACTGTCGCCGATGAGCTGATGCGAAACCGGCTTGGCACGCCCTTCCTGATCCATCAGTTCCCGGTTTTGCAGAAGCGTTTCCCTTTCAGCGAGGGCCTGACAGACCACTGCGCGGAGTTCATGGGGAGTAAACGGCTTGGGCAGATAATCAAACGCGCCCAGCTTCATCACCTCAACAGAAGAAGACACAGTGGCGTAGCCGGTAATGACAATCACCCGTGTATCCGGGTAAGCATCTTTGATCCGGCGGAGGACTTCCATGCCGCCCAGAGCACTCATTTTCAGATCGGTGATGACAACATCAAACGCGTCATTCTGCACCATTTTTAACGCGTCATATCCGTTGAGCGCATAAAGAACCTCATAGTTGCTCTTTTTGGAAAGTATTTTGACGCAGCTCCGGCAAATATTCAGCTCGTCGTCAACAATAAGGACGCGGGGATTTCGGATTTCGGATTTCTGGTTTCGGAGATTCAATCGGCCTCCTTATCTCCTTTTCTGATCGGGAGTCTGATGGTGAAAGTTGTTCCATACCCCTGCTTTGATCGCATATCTATACTTCCGCCATGCTGCTCAATGATGCCGTGGGTGATCGCCAGTCCCAGGCCTGTTCCGGTCTCCTTGGTTGTAAAAAAAGGATCAAAGACTTTGTTCATTTTATCCTCGGCAATTCCTTTTCCTGTGTCAGTTATCGAAACTTCAACCTGTTGGGCCTGCAAAGAGAACAGAGTGTCAACCGTGATTTGTCCTCCGGAGGGAGTTGCCTCAAGGGCATTGAGGATGAGATTGATAATTGCCTGCTGAATTTGTCCTTTGTCCACACAGATTGGCGGCATATCTTCGGAAAAATGATATTCCACACTCACATCGTCAAAAGCCGCCTGCTTTTTGGTCAGAAGAATACTCTCCATGACAATGTCATTGATATTATTACCTTTCTTCTCCGGTGTGTTTTGGCGGGCAAAATCAAGCAGACTGGTTACGATCTTGCGGCATCGGAGGGTTTCATTGGCGATCAGTCCCAAATCCTCATAACTCGGATCATCCGGTTCGATATCCTCCTGAAGCAGCATCGCTGTGGTCAGAATTGTGGTCAGGGGGTTGTTGATCTCATGTGCGACACCCGCGGACAGCCTGCCGATGGATATCAGTTTCTCCTGCTGCATCATGACTTTATGCATATTGATATCCTTGGTGATGTCCCTTGATATCTCAATCGCACCGATGACCTTGTCTTTTTGAAAAAGCGGATAGCATGAGATTGAATAAAAAATCTCATTTTTATCCTTATCCAAATGAATATGGGTGGTCTGGGAAGGTTTCCGGCTTTCAATGGCCTGGACAAGCGGGCAGGGGTGATTCTCGCCGGAGCATGGGACTTTCTGATGATGCGTGATCTCATAACAGTATTGACTGATGGCATCCTTAAATTCAAGTCCGAGTCTTTCCAGCATACTGTCATTGATATCCTGAATTCGGTAATTGGCCCCGATAATCATGACATCTTCCTGAATAAGGTCATTCATGACCACATCACATAATGACCTCTTTTCAATAAGCTTCTGCCTGGTTTCCTGCTGCATATCTGAAACACTTAAAATTTCCCAGAAAAGCAGTGATGTCTTGTGATCAATGGCCCGGACGGTTTTCTTCTTTTTGCTCAGAATATCATTATAGATATCCTGATTCCCTGTCAGTTCCACGATAAGATTAATATCATCTCTGTCAAGAAGATCGTTATAGTCATTTGTGACAAAAAGCCCTTTTTCTTTTGCCCTGACCATTCCGGGCGCATCGTCTTTTTCATCGGCCACAGCCACGATCCTGGGAGATATTTCCTGAAATGTATGCCTTTCGATCAGGTCTGTCAGCTTTCGGCAGCGGGTGCCTCCGCCCACAACTGCAATATTCATACTGTGAATTCTCCTGTGTCAAAGTTGGTGTTTCTCCAGCCTGGTCTGCATTAAATTCAATTCACCTGCATCTGCTGATGCTTGTCTGTCACGACAATATGATAAATATAATATGTTCCCGGCAAAGTCAAATATTTTTTTGAGTGGGAAAAACCCGGCTTTTACAAAAGAGGAGTGCAAAGCTTGCTTTGCGAGTGTCCGGGCGGAAGGATGAATTCTGATTATAACGGATTCAGGGGAGGCTGCAATTTCAGAGCGATATCTCACACAAAGACACAGAGAACACAGAGAAAAAGGCGCAGAGGATAAAAAGCGGGTACGTTTATGCCCGGACACTTATGTCCGGCTTCCGGACAGGACAGGACTGCCGGTATCCGGCTCAGTAATTTCAGCAGGTTGTACCCTCCCCTGAATCCGTTATAATCAGGATAAATTCCCCCCCGTGCCTTTGCTTTGTGCCTTTGTGTGAGACATAAAATTTTGGCCGGGTACTTTTAAGGATGGCTTCTGTGTACAGGACAAAAAAATGAGAGGGAAAAGAAACCCGGCTTTTTTTCTGCCATGAAAGAAGTCGGGCTGTCCGAAAAAAGTCGGGTTTCTTGCTATTCCACATTTTTTGTCCTGTACACAGGGATGGCTTACAAGATAAGGATAAGATGTGAAGGGGCAACCCGGAAGATTGCCCCTTTGTGCGGGAAGATTCTGTTTCGGACTTCATCAGGCAGCGAGACGGAAGGCGTTTTCAGTGACATTCCGAATTTCTGCGGGGGTAAACGGTTTGGGCAGATAATCAATGGCACCCATTCTTGTGCTCTCCACGGCCGTCTCTATGCTTGCGTATCCGGTAATGATGATAACTTTGGTGGCCGGATTGTTGTCACGGACCGCCTTCAGAAGTTCCAGGCCCTTTACTTCCGGAATTCTCAGATCCAGCAGAACCAGTTTGTACGTCCTGCTTCCGATCTTGTCCAGCGCCTCTGCTTTGGTGACCGCCTGATCCACATGATACCCTTTTTTGGCGAGAATCTTCCTGATATTATTGTTGACCGTGACCTCATCATCAATGACTAGGATATTCTTGTAGGCAGGCTCCGCAGGAAGATCCGGATAATCCGTGACAGGCGGATGTTCAGGTTCTTTCTCCATCATCAGGACAGCATTTTTCTTCAGTTCCTCGTAAGGCAGGACAGAGATACCGCTGTTATGCAGGTTGGCGACATACTCAGGCCCGGTCACGGTGACCACCTCTTCGTAATCAAAAGGCTGGTCAATGCTGATGAGCTTCCTGACATCAAATTTCTTTTCTTTTGCTGCTGCGGCGGCTTTCCTCATTTTCGCCTTTTTCTGGGGGCATTCCGAAGTCTTGAGTCCGCCCTTGCACGTCCCGCCCAGTTTTTTGTAGATATCGCAGACCATATCGCCCATCGTACAGAAATGTGCCAGGGTTTCCGCTGTCGGCACCTCAACAACCGGCATATCCGAAGGACCGATGCTTTTGGCATAAACCTCGCCGGTGTATTTTGCAACCTCGTCCGCGTCAAAAGGTGCGTCAACATCTATTATATTCTTCTTCATCAGTCGGGCGACATTCTTTTTGACTTCCTCATAAGGGAGAAAAGAGATGCCGTCCTGACCCATATTGGCGACATATTCAGGCCCGGTAACCGCGGCCACCTCTTCATAATCAAAGGGCTGATCAATGCCGATGAGCTTCCTGGCGTCAAATTTCTTTTCCTTTGCGGCTGCTGCGGCCTTCCTCATTTTCGCCTTTTTCTGGGGGCATTCCGAGGTTTTGAGCCCGCCCTTGCATGTCCCGCCCAGTTTCTTGAAGATATCGCATACCATATCGCCCATCAGACAGAAATGCTCCAGGGCTTCCGGTTTCGGAACTTCGACAATGGGCATATCCGAGCGGCCGAACATTTTTGCGTAGTCATCACCGGTGTATTTTGCCACCTCATCTGTTTCAAAGGGCATATCCGCGTCAATGACTTCAATGGCCTCTTTTTCTTCTTCGGTGAATGAAACCTCAGTCAGTTCCCCGGCCAGGGCCAGACCCACCTTTGATCGTAATTCATCAGGAGTAAACGGCTTGGGAATATAATCCATCGCACCCAGCCGGATGGCTTTTACCGCGGTGTCGGTGGATGCGTAAGCCGTCATCATCAGGGCTTTGGTAAGGGGCCATTGGTTTTTGACAAGCTTCAGAAGCTCAAGTCCGTTCATGCCAGGCATCACAATATCAGAAATCATCAGGGAAAAGGATTCCGTAGCCATTTTGTCCAAAGCATCCTGAGCACTTTCGGCGTGAGTCACTTCATAATTGTTTTTGGACAGAATTTTTTTCACATTGTGACAAATTCGTCTTTCATCATCAATAACAAGTATTTTGGCAGTTTTTTCCATAGTCTTTTCCCTCCTGTATCTGAAAAATTAAAATGAATATTATTATATATATTGTAAGACTTCCAAGCTTTGAAGCTTCCTGAGTCTTGTTTGCAATGTGTTGCAAATTTGTAACTGCATGTTGTGTGCCAAGAGGGATGAAAAAAAATGAAAAAAAGATAACAACCTTGTTTTCATTAGATAAAAAAATATGGCAGGACATTTTCCAGCATTCCTCAAAAGGACAAAGTGTATATAAAATATATACATTTCTGTAAGACAGCAGGAAGAATTTTGCAGGAAACACCTGCAATTTGTCAGTGTATAAATAAAATATACAGGGTATATTTTTTGGGAAGAATGAAGATATAGCTTTGATATATTTGGAAATCAGAACTGCCCGCTTGTGATGCCCACTTATGAACGCTCCCTTTCAACTTTTAAATTAAATAATATTCCGGGATCTTCGGAAAAAATTTGACAGATTACGATTTAAAGATTAATCTTGCGAAAGATACCGAATGCTGTCAGACAAAACAAAGGGATTTTTTTCTTTTCTTATCTGACGATCAAATCTTATAACTTTCTAAATATGAAAATAAAAATGTGATCCGGAGTGCAAAAATTAAGCGAAGCGGTTTTTTGCATTGCACTGCGAAAAATAATTTTCGCACTCTGGATTTTACAGAACGAAATTATGAGCAAAAAAGCACGTCAATCCCTGTCTCAGTTACTGAAACAGAAAACCCAACTGCCCGTTCAGGACGCGTTATCTGTCCAGGCGGATGTGTTAAAATATTTAAAGGCCAGACACGAAGGCTTTCAGGTCGGCCCGTGGAAGCAGAAACTTGAAGATCACGGAATTATAACGCCTGATAATATCTTTGTTTCTTACGAAGGAGACACCCCAGAAGCGGAATTGGAAATGACTCCCGGGGACTTGCTCCCTGTTTCCAAAGCGTATCTCGCTCCGGAATGTTTTTGGGATGTGCATCTCCCTGCCAGTGATGTATTTTCAGCGGGAATCATTTTATACCTTATGATTACGGGGTGTCTCCCCTGGGAATACAATTTCAGCAATCTGTCTGATGATCCTGAAGCAGTTGTGACGGCGATATTTGAAGCAAGAAAAACCATACCCCGCTGCCCGTCCTTTTATAATGACAGATGCGACGAATATTTGGACGAGATCGTCTTAAAGGCCATTTCAACGGATATTGAACAGAGATATAAAACACCGGATGAATTTTTATCCGCATTGAGTTCCGGAAGAAAAGCCATGGATATGGAAAAACATCCCGGATCAATGCCGTTAAAAGGAAAACCGCCTAAAATAGAAAAGAAGAAAGGAAAAGGCTTTGATGAGGTCGCGGGGATGAAAGAGATCAAAGAGATGCTTTTTCATGATATTATCCTGCCGCTGAACGAAAGGGAAATTTACGAAAAATACAAGGTCACCGTCCCGAACGGATTGCTTTTATACGGCCCTCCGGGTTGCGGCAAAACATTTATCTCCCAGAAATTTGCAGAGGAAATTGATTATAAATTCGTGGAAGTGAGGCCCTCGGACCTTGCCAGTGTTTACGTCCACGGAACTCAGGAAAAGATCGGCCAGTTGTTCAAAGAAGCCAGAGAGAATGCCCCGAGCATCATTTTCATTGACGAAGTGGATGCGATACTGCCAAACAGACAGGGGAATTTATATCACAGTTATGCGTCAGAAGTCAATGAATTCTTGGCGCAAATGACCGAATGCCATGAAGACGGCATATTCATTATCGCAGCCACCAACCGCCCGGAAAAGATTGATCCTGCCATTCTGAGAACTGGCAGGATGGACAAGGTCATTTATGTGGAACCACCTGATTTTGATGCAAGAATTGAAATGTTCAGGCTCTGCCTGAAAGATCGGCCGGTGGATCCGGATGTTGATTTGAAATGGTTGGCTGAATTGTCGGAAAACTATGTGTCAAGTGATATAAAATTCATGGTCAATGAGGCATCAAGAAATGCATTGAAGGAGAGAGTCAATATCAGTCAGGAACATCTGAAAGACGTGATAAAAAACACGCCGCCGTCCATATCACAAAACCAGATCGGACAATACGAGGCATTTAGAAACTCCCGGGTTTTTGTCTGATTCAGGTGTGTTTTGCGTCCAACGAAACCCCCGCACACTTTGCGACCCCGGCCAGGGTTTTCTGTGCATTCCTGAAGTCAAACCGGCTTATCTGTTCCTCCAATTTCGCCAGTTCTCCCTGAATTCCGGAATTGTCTGAATGCGATCTTTGATCAGTGCCGAGAGCAAGCCTTACTGATTCCAGAAGTGACGCGGCTTCCGGGTTGTTTTTTGCAAGCAGTCCGGCGAGTTCGGTGAGCAGAGAATCCATATCGGGAAGCCCGGGTTCCGCTCCTCCTTTTTCTGATGATTCGCTTTCTTCTCGAAGCGGCGTCAAATCATTTTCCGCTTCTTCAGAATTCTGTTTCAGATGATTTGCCGATGTCAATACCTCCTTCAAAGCAATTTCAAAATTATCCAGCAGGTTATCAATATCCTCATCATTGTCATCCCTGATTCCCAACTCAAGTTCCATTGCCCTCCTGTGCAATGTTTTTGCCGACAAATTACCGGCCACACCTTTAATGGTATGACTCAACCGTATGGCAAGCGGCTTATCCCCTTCCTCCATTGCCTTACGGATATCGTCACTCACAGATATATAAACTCTGGAAAAGTTTCCCATAATTTCTCCAAAGAGTTTCTCATTTCCCCCGAGTCTTTTCAACGCCGATTTGATATCTATCCCGGGGACTGAATTGAGATTTCTGGCTTCAGACTTCAAGTTCCGAGTCTCAAGTTCCGAGTTTCCACTTTCCACTTTCACCCATCGAGCCAGAGTGGAAAAGAGTTGTTCAGCCTCTATGGGCTTTGACACATAGTCGTCCATACCGGATTTAAGACATTTCTCCCGGTCTCCCTTCATGGCGTGGGCAGTCATGGCAATGACGGGAATTCTGCTGACTGACGACTGGCGATAATCTGCTTCATTCTTCAGTCGGGAATCTTCAGATGATAATCCGATTTCCCATTCCCGAATCGCACTCGTTGCTTCAAATCCACCCATTTCCGGCATTTGGATGTCCATAAGCACTGCATCAAAAGATTGAGGATTGAAGGTTGAAGGTTGACGATCTGCTCCATTCTTCAATTGCCAATCGCCAATCGCCAATCGTTTCAGGGCCTCTTTCCCGTTATCCGCGACATCCACAATCACCCCTGCGGTTTTAAGTATTTCCATTGCCACTTCCTGGTTGATGGAATTATCCTCAACCAGGAGAACCCGGGCCCCCCTGAGTTTCTCCAAATCTTCAATTTCCTTGTTGTTTCCAGATTTCTGATCTTCATATCTCTCAGCAGACTCTGGTGCGAAAACTTCGATGATGGCATGAAACAGAGAGGATATTTTCACCGGCTTAATGAGAAAAGAATTTACCCCTGCCGCCGCCTCTGCTTCGTGAATGACTTCCTCTTTGCCAAATTCGATCATCATAATGATCGGAATCCGGGATAAATTCAGGTCATGCCTGATTTTTTTTGCGGCTTCAAGCCCGTCCGTCCCTGGCATCTTCCAATCCACAATGACCAAGGAATAAGGCTTTCCCGCAGGGGAATTTGCCAGTTCTGTCAGCAATTCCTCCCCGGAAGCAACTGATGTGACATCAAAGGTGAAAGCGTTTAAAATGCTCTGCAAAATCTGCCGGGACACCTCGTTGTCATCTGCTATCAAAACCTTCATCTTCTGAAGATCATTGGGAAGCATCAGTTTTTGCTGTCTGTCTTCCGGCTGTCTTTTCAGCTTCGCCGTAAAATAAAACGTGCTCCCCTTGCCCGGTTCGCTTTTTACCCATATTTCTCCGTTCATCATCCGGACCAGTTGCTTGGAAATGCTCAGGCCAAGGCCGGTACCGCCAAACTTCCGAGTGGTGGAACTGTCCGCCTGGGTAAAAGAGGTGAACAATTTCGGTGCCTTACCTTTTGGTATTCCGATGCCGGTATCGCTGACAGAAAACCTGAGTACGGCTTTGCTGTTTATCTGATGCGCCTTATTCGCTGTTTGCCGTGATGTGTCACAGAGTACAGGCAGAAAGCTGCGGACCCATTCCACTTTCACAATGATCTCTCCCTCCTGAGTGAATTTCATCGCGTTGTTAATCAGATTAATGAGAATCTGTCCAAGTCGCAGGGGATCTCCCACCAGCCCGCAGGGTACATCTTCGGCAATTGAAGTCAGCATTTCAATGCCTTTTTCGGCACTTTTGGAGGAAAACATATCAGACAGATTGTCCATGACATCATACAGCTGGAAATCCGCTGATTCCAAATCCAATTTGCCTGCCTCTATTTTGGAAAAATCCAGGATATCATTGAGGATCCCGAGCAGGGAATGAGCGGATATCCGTACAGTGTTCATATAATTATGCACCCTCGGAGACAGAGCGTTGTTCAGGGCCAGATTGGTCATCCCGATGATGGCGTTCATGGGGGTTCTGATTTCATGGCTCATATTGGCGAGAAATTCGCCTTTTGACTGGTTGGCCCTTTCCGCATCTTTTCGGGCTGCCTCAACCTCTCTGATGGCCTTATTCAGCCTGATGTTCTTCTGATCAAGCTCTTCTGTCCTTTCCGCTACTTTCTGCTCAAGTGATCTGTTGTATCCTTCCAATATTTCATAAGAATTTTTGATATCCTTACTCATTTCAATGAAAGCTGCCGCGAGTATCCCCACTTCATCTCCTGAACGGATTTGAATATCTGAAGACACGGAAAAATCACCTTTTGAAAGTTTTTTGGCGGAATCCGTGAGCTGAATGATGGGCTTTGAGAACTTTGTGGCCAAGATGAAGACAATGAAAAAGCATAGTGTCATAAATCCCAGCGATGTAAGCGTGGATTTATACATCACCTTGGTGATATCTTTTTGAATCTGCCTTTTGGAGATTTCTATTTCGCTTTCAAGGTGTTTCAGGGTGTAAATCACTCTTAAAACGCCCCAGGGGTCAGTGCTGATCTGTACGGATTTTATAATTTCAATGACGGATTCGTTTCCATCCCTGTATTCCATTACGGATATATGTTTCCGCTTCAGCGTCTCAGCATCTTTTCTGGTCAGTCTGATCTGATCAAGTTCGGGTTTCAGCGTGTGAATCAGAATGGTGCCGGAAGAATCCGCCAAGACAGCGTACTTGATTTCCCTGTTGTTTTCAGCACTGTCTCTGACTGTCTGCATGGCTCTGGAAAAATTAAACGCGGCAATACTGCTTTCCACCTGAAACGCTATATTTGTGGTCAGACTCTTTCCCCGTTCTATGAGGTTTTCCTTCAGGAGACCAATCCTTTTACTGAGTTCGTCTTCCAGCATTTTTTTTTGTGATGATATCTGAGTGTATGTCAGTATGGCAACCAGCGTGATCATCAGAATCATCATTATGGCCATCAGCTTCCATCGGATGCTCCAACTGACAGTGATTTTATCATTTGACATTTTATCCGCCACTTAAAAATATTCCTGTCTGATGTTTGACGATTTAGCAGATAAGTACTATGGATAAAAGCTTTTGTACAGAATTCCGATCTGCCATGTTCTCACACAAAGCCCGCCGTGAGAACAGAAATTTCACAGAAAATCTCACAGAGAACACAGAGGGGATCAGAGATTCACTCTTTCTCTGTGTTCTTTGCGGGCTTTGTGTGAGAACAGGAAAAGCCTCGGATTCCGACATACCAGAAAACTGTACAGAAATCTCTGTCCATGTACTTA
>JAOZLU010000685.1 GCA_029934695.1 Desulfobacterales bacterium
AGCGCCCTGTTCCTGCGACATCCTGCAAAATGAGAATGACATCTTCCATTCCCACCTTTCCGCTTTTGTCCGCATCCAGGCTGGACTCTTCAACTGTCACAATATGAAAATATTCGTATGTGCCCATGCCACATTGCCCCGGTCCTTCGTAAAAATAGCCGGAAACAGTATAGTATTTTTCATTATCTGTAAATGAAGAAATATCAACGGTCGGAACATTTGTTTCCGCAAGGGCTAAAGCTTGACGATTCCCATCTTTTCCAAACATTCCTATAGGTCTGCAGGAGTGGGTTCCACACATTTGCCTACAAGTTATTCCTCTAAAAGTACTGATAAATTGAATCCCAGCATCACTGGCTGAAGTTTTAAAGGACACTTCATTCCCATAAGATGGTCCGCCACTGTCTGTTACATAAGCTTTCACATAGTAAGTGGTATCAGAAAGCAGTCCTGTAATATCGCTTGTGAAGCTTCCTGTTCCCGTACCATCTGTCGTATGAGCATCAATTATGGTCGGATTTTGTGAGCTACTCCAGCATACGCCTCTGGCTGTAATGGCTGCTCCATCATCCGAGGTGACATTTCCCCCGCAGGTTGCAGATGTTGAGGTGATGTTTGTTCTTTCGCCAGTTGTTACCGTTGTACCCGGTGTCCCTACAATATTTCCAACTTTGATTTTCAACCCCCCATAACGCCCACTTCCCTGTTTTAAACCCATTCCAACTCCTGTGATGATGGCGTGGTCACTATTTAAACCATACTCTTCCGGTAAATACCGCGCTTCCAAGGCGGCTCCACCCTCTATTACAAGACCTGCCTCACCAGTCAACTTTCTATTTACGGGGTCAAATTCGCGGTACCAAGCATGAAGTGCGGTTACATCAACATGATCTTTTGTGCTTGAAAGCAGGCCGGAGTCAGTCTTATAATGTCTTCTGGCAACACCAATCCCCGTGATGACATATTCTTTATCCTCAGGCACTTCAATCCAGTGAGAACATGTGCCATCGCTAAAAATTTCCCTTGTTCCCAGAGTCCCATTGGCATTTATCTGACGGCCTTCGAGCTTTACGGTCTGCCATCCCCCCCATTTAGAATAAACGCCAATCCCTGTCAGCATGTAATTGGGTGGAAGTTCACAATACTTTTGTATGTTTGATGACTGAGAAGGCCCTTCCAAAATTAATTCTCCATCATTCACAATTGTTATAGGCACTGGTAATTCCAGCAAAGTTTTGTCATATGGCAACAAACCGCTGAGTGTTTCATCAACACTGTTTTCACAATCAGGCAAATTGCTGAAACATACAGACGCTGAATCACGCAGATTGTTAAGATTCTGTTCAAGCGTATTAATGAGGGCGTTCAGTTCTGTTTTCTCAGACTCGTCAAACATAGCTTCAAACTCGCCTAATTTGAATTCCGCATCTTCTTTATCTCCGGTTTGTTGTTCAAATTCCGCAGCCAAATCCTCCCGTGCCTGAATAATATCGTCCGTCAAATCTGAAACCATACCCGGAAATACGCCCGCCTCCTCGTATGGTCGATACCGATAGTTCAGAATTGCAGGCTTGTCATTGATACCGCTGGCAAATCTTTCTGAAGAGGCATATTGAACGATTCGGCTGATCGCCTCCCGGCAGGGACTGCTTTCCTTTTCACTGATAAGAGAACAGGAAAGAGAGGCGGATTGTCCTCCGTTTTCATCCCCAAAAATTTGGGATAACTCACCTGAGTTTCCTCCGATTTGAATCGCATGAATTGTGAGACGCGTTTGCTTTTTTATTTCCTCGGAAAGACTCTCATAAAACTTGTACCAGTTAACTTCAATTGAGGCTAAATCCGTTTTATCGTTTTCACTGGGTTCTTCAAACTTTTTCCAGTGGGATGATCCGGCACCAGGGTTTTGCCCCTTGCATTCCTTGACACAACCCCATAATTTGCCTTCAAAATTAACAAAGTCTCCAACGGAATAAGCCTTGGAGTTATCATAATCTGTGGGAGCTTCCTTTCTTTTCCAATTTGAAGAACCCGCGGGCTCTGCTCCCTTGCCGTCCTTAATACATACCCACGTCAGATTTTCATGAGAAACAATATCTAAGACAAAATAGGATTTTGTCGGAGAATAAGGATGAGCCGTTTTGTCTGTATTTGTTGAGTCTTGAATAATATCAATTATGGCATTAATACTATGTGAAAGAGAAATACCAAAATTGCCTTTGGAAGTTTTCCGAAATGTTTCCTTATGATCGTCGGATTTGAAATCAAATGAAAGAGCTACATAGAGACTGCCTCCTTGTTCAATTTGATAAACAAATTGATCACCGCAAGTTGATCTGAATTGGCATTGGCTCCTATCGTAAACAGTTTGTCCCAATCCGTTCAATGGCTCACCGGAAGTATCCAATTGGAATTCAGAGTTCGGAACACGAATTCCATACTGATAAACAAAGGATTCCGATAACGATTTCCTCGTAATTTCCGAAGTGAATACAGATGTTTTTTCTTTTCCAAATGACAACCCTAGCAAAGTACCATAGAAAAAAGGTATATTTGCAACGCTAAAATTTCCGCCACTTTCCTTTCTGCTGGTTATCTTTTTATGAAGTTCTTCATATGTGGCTATTTGGTCAACAATAAGTTCGCTTGAAGCAGCTCCTGTTTCAATGAATTCACCGTTCAGGCAACTTGAAGACTTTATGCGATCTCTGTCGCTATCGTATCCCTTGCCGGGACTCCCAATTGAGCGATTATTCTCAATATCGAAAAATGTGTTTAGGTTGCAATGCAGATCAGGCGGAGTTGCCGTGCATTTCAACGGATATGCAAAAATGGCTGGCATTTCCGGGTCGTTACAACTTAATCGCAACTCCGCACTGCGCTTGTCCGTTATTAACGGAGAGCATACGATTGTCAGCGACTGTGGGATACCTTTTTTAATAATCAACGGAAACACCTCTGGTTCAACCTTGAAATCGTCAGCATCTGTTCCGCCAAAGCTCACAAAGTTGACTTCTAAATCGTCATCTCCCGTGTTGATGATGCTCAGATTTTGTGATGCATTGCTTCCGACTATTACCTTGCCAAAATCCAATCCACTCTCCTTATCGGGAACGGAAAAATATTTCGGTGCTGCATTCGGACCGCCGTCGTCTGCATTTCCAGATATTGTTGTCGTTGTCGTACTTGTAGAAGTTGTAGGGACAGTTGTAGTTGTAGTGCTTGTCGTAGATATAGAAGGTGTAACTACCCCTGCAACAATCTGTAAGGCATAAATGGCTTCCTTCAAGCCGACTTTTCCATTTGAACTGATGTCTTCCGGTTCTT
Organism: Desulfobacterales bacterium; assembly: GCA_029934695.1. Taxonomy (GTDB): domain Bacteria; phylum Desulfobacterota; class Desulfobacteria; order Desulfobacterales; family 4be13; genus JAOZLU01. The sequence goes on from JAOZLU010000685.1 coordinate 3,328, forward strand.
CTCCTGCACATATCTGAAGAGCTAACACGACATCTTTCAGATCCACAGTTCCATCAATACTTCCGTCCACATTACCAGCTATCACGCCAAAGCAGACTGAGGCGGCGGATGTTGAAAAAATAGCGGTGATGATCAGAAGTCTGAACAGTTTTTGTGCAATTCCACCTGATGCTACATTAAAAATACTTGCCATTTTTTTTCTCCTTTTCTTTTGCTTTGAAAATCAATCGTTC
>JAOZLU010001171.1 GCA_029934695.1 Desulfobacterales bacterium
CCGGCTACCCGTACCTTGTGAGCAAGCTGTGCAAATTCATTGATGAGCAGATCGTGCCGATGCGGGAGGACCGCAACTGGTCTGTGGGCGATGCGGATGAGGCATTTGCCATGATCGTCCGGGAGAATTACAGCACCACGCTTTTTGACAGTCTGACAAAAAATCTGGAAAACAGCCGGGAGCTTTATCAGAATGTGTCAGACATTCTGATCAACGGGAGGAGAATACCTTTCAATGTCAATGTGCCTGTGATTCATGCAGGAGCCCTGTACGGAATCCTCAGCGATTCCGGGGAGGGCTGCAGGATTCACAACCGGATTTACGAACAGCGCATTTACAACTATATGATAACGAAACGTCTGACCTCCGGGCCGGAACCGCTGACTGCGTCGCAGCCTGAATACCATACTGAGGACGGGCTGGATGTGAGACTGATCCTGCTGAGATTCCAGGCTTTCATGAAGGAGCACGCCTCCCGGAAGGATGAGAAGTTCCTGGAACGCGAGGGCCGTCTCCTGTTTCTCTCCTTTCTCAGGCCGATCATCAACGGCAGGGGTTTTGAGTTCAAGGAGCCGAATGTGGCGGACGAGCGCCGGATGGACCTTGTCATCACATATAAAAACAGACGTTATGTGGTGGAACTCAAACGGTGGTACGGCCCCAAGGCGCATGAGAAAGGTCTGAAGCAGCTGAGTGACTATCTTGACACATATTCCCTGAAGCAGGGGTATCTGCTGATTTACGACTTCAGCAGGAAGAAGGAGTATAAGCAGGAGGACATTGCTTTTCTGGATAAGCGGATTTTTGCCGTCTGGGTGTGAGAATGCTTTGTCTTATCATCGGAGAGAAGATATTCCCGGAAGGGCATGAGGCCGTCAGCACATAAATACGTCAGGAATCGGAATGAAGGCAGGATAAAAGCCTGCTGTTTCCGGTAAGCGGAGGGAAAAAACGTCATGCGGAAAAAATTTAACGATACCGGGCTGTGTGTGCCCGGGCGGCACTATATGGCAGACACATCCAAAAAAATCGGTGAGATTGCCCGGCTTGTGGAAGAGG
>JAOZLU010001172.1 GCA_029934695.1 Desulfobacterales bacterium
GCTTCAGCCTGCTTGCGCTTTCAGCCTCGGAATTGATTCCGAGGCTTATGAAATGATTTGTAATGAATGGTTAAGGTTTGGGATAAAATCCCTCTTCCTTGCAGGCTCTTTTGACCTCAATGTATGTGCCCGGACCGCTGATTCCCGATGGCATAAATGACCATGAACCCGAACCCGAATAATCCTGAACAACAGGATCAAAAGATATGCGGAGTTTGCATAAACACTCAACAACCTCGTGCATGGCATTCTTTGCCCCTAAAGCTGTGCCCAAGCTAAGCTTGCCAGAAGAGGAAGCCATCTTAATAGCGCCACAGATACAGCCTATCACACTATTTAATTCCTGCATTTTTGCATCCACATTATCATCCTGTATGGTCGGATCTTTCTTTTTCCCCTTTTCATAAAAGGCATTCATCCCGCATCCAGCCGATACACAGGCCTTAGTTGCTCCGACATAATCTCCGGAACGAATGTTTATCAGACATTTTATTGAATCTTCAAAAATTTGTATCCTGTTCTGCACCTCTTTGTCATCTGGAAAAGCAGCCTTGATGACTGCAAAAGTGCCTTCTATCAACGGATCTTCCACTATGTTCAGAATGTTGTTTACTATCTCCAATATTTTGAAAACATTAGAAATCACCTTCAACATTGCAGAGGCATTGCTGCAAATGATCAGCGTATTTCCTCCGCCCTTCTTGCAATAGTAGCAATAATCAACTATAGCCGGAAAACATTCTTCTTCTTCCTGAGTCTCGCCGCTACGCTTCTTTATTCTGCTACCGTCTTCCTCTGAACGCAATTTGACAGGAACAACGATGGATGTCATTGCAGGAAGCGTTCCCACTTCCAGATGTGAAGGCTCAATATGCACATTGTCAATCTCAGGAAGATTCAGCATAACATTCTGAGCTGCGATCAATCCGTGATTTGTTATTGTAAAATCTATCGTTGCTTCTTCCCCCGGCAAAAGCATGATAAAATTAAATGGCGGATCAATTGTCACCACCGGCGCAGGCACATGCGTCTCAAACACCGCTTCAAGATTGACTGAA
>JAOZLU010000686.1 GCA_029934695.1 Desulfobacterales bacterium
GCAAAGGATTAAGTGATGATATTTCCGTCAGGTGTAGAAATAACACCGTAACAATCGGTAAATAGGCCGCGCAATTCGGGCTTCCTTACCACTGGAATTTCCGCAGCAGCGAGCAGACTTTGCTTACGCTCCGGGAAGAACAGCGAAAAACGGGATTTACACCTCTGAACTGGTCAGATGCGGAATCTCTCCTTTTGTGCATCTATGTGAGATATTAAAAAGAAACCCGGTTTTTTCCGAACCCTGGTTCCTCAGTTCACCGAAAAAAAACCGGATTTCTCAATCCTTAACCCTAACCCTTAACCCTTAATTTTTTTTAACCCTTAACTTTTACTAAACGGAGGTTTTACAATGAAACAAAATGCAGTAAAAATTGGTCTGATGGTGGCGATGCTTTTGTCGCTGATGGTGGGGAATGCGGAATGGTCCGAAGCCCTGGAAGTGCGCTCCGGAAACTCCTACGGGGATTTTCAAGTAATGTTTGAACCGCTGAAGCCGACATATAATGTGGGCGAGCATATTCAGTTCAGGATTAAAGGGAATAAAACTTTTTACCTTTACCTTTTCAGCATTGATTCCAGACAAAACCGGGGTTATGTTCTGCTCCCCAACGTGCTTCAGCAATACCACAAGTACAGCGCCAACACTGAGTATCTGGTTCCGGAAAAGAATGTTGAATTTTACAGCGAGCAGCCCGGTACGGAAAGAATCATCATGCTGGCAAGCACCGAGAAACTGGATATAAAACTGGAAAAATACGCCAAATCAGGGAATCTTTTCGCATCCGAAGCCTTTCAGATCGAGCAGGAAGTTAAATCTTTGCGTGTCCGTTCAAAGAAAAAAGAGACGCAAAAAGTCACGAGAGAACTTTCCCTTGTGATTCTCGGAGACGGTCGGCGCTCCGGACGGGTTCCACCTCCGGCAAACACTCCCCCGGGTGAACGACAGCGGGTGTCCGCTTTTGTCTCCAGTGACAGGACAGGATACCGGGCCGGCGACACCATGAAGATCAGCTTCGGAGCAGATAAAGAAGGTTTTGTGTATCTTTTCAGCATCGAACCTGACGGCAGACGCACATTGCTTACAAAACAGGCAGTTACCGGCCATAAATTCTACCAGGTTGCAGGCCGGGCCACACTCCCTGGAGGCGAGCACAGCCTGATTGCGGTCTATAATGAGCGGAATGACCTGAATGCGGATGATATCCGGCTTCCGAATTTTGGCCAGAAAAGCAAAGGCATCGAACTGCTGGGAGACTGGCCCGAATCTTATGCAGTATATCATCTCAATGTTACTCAATAATCAGTTGATGGTTGACGGTTGTTGCCACTGACATGCACATATACAAAAATCAGTGGCAAACAACTGGCAATCCAGATGGAGGAAAAATGCAACGAGTGATTTATTTATTTCTTTTTGGCGCATGGTTATGCGTCATTACAGGGCTGACACCCGCGGGCGCGGAAAACCGTGCGTTGCTGATCGGCGTGGGCGAGTATCAGAATCCGGATGCCAATTTGCCGGGTATTGATAAGGATATCCGCATGATGCAGGAAGCTGTCGGTCTCATGGGATTTGAAAGCAGCCAAGTGAAGGTGGTTCAGGATTCCGAAGCGACACTGAGAGGAATAGAGCAGGCCATCGAAGACTGGCTGATCAGTGGCGTGACAGGAAATGACCGGGTTCTCTTTTACTTCAGTGGTCACGGTGCCCAAATTTATGATAAAAGCGGGGATGAAAAAGATGAGGTGGATGAGGTTCTGGTGGCCCACGACGTGAAAGCTGAGAGAGGGACCCTGAAAAATGTGTTTTTGGATGATAAATTCGGCGAACTTCTTTCCCGCGTAACCGCGGAGGAGATATTTGTGTTCATTGACGCGTGCCACAGCGGTTCTGCCACCAAAAGCATTGATTTTATAACTGGTGAAGTGCCCAAATTTTTCCATTACAAAGGGATGCCTGCTATGACAAAGGGGAACTTTGCCGTAGAACAAGTTTCAGACAAGGGAAATTATATTGCCATTAGCGCGTGCCGGGATGATGAGAAAGCACTGGCAACGAACAAGGGGAGCCTCTTTACCCAAGCCATCCTGAATACGGTAAAGGGGAAAAACAGACTCACCGTGAACCAATTAAAGGACAGGGCCACTGCTTACATCCGTGAGAATGTATCGAATCGGAAAAAGGTGCATCATCCCCAGATTTCAGGCAACAAATCGCTGGCAACCAAAAACATCATTCTCGCGTCAGCAACCAGCAACCCGCAAAATATATGGGCAAAGCTTGAATATCTGACAGTCAAAGCAGATTATTCTGTGAATATTCAGAGCAATCAGAAGCATTTCAAAGTGGGAGAGTTTTTGGTGCTTACCTGCAATATTGAGCAGAACGGCTATCTGAACGTCCTGAATGTCAGCCCGGGAGATAAAAAAGTCACCGTGCTTTACCCCAACAAATATCACAGGAAGAATCGGGTGACTGCCGGCGATGAAATCAGTATCCCGGCTTCAGGAGACAGGTTTAGACTCCGCTGTACAGCTCCCTTGGGAAAAAGCCTGATCGTGGTTCTTCAAACCAAAGAGAAACTCAACGGATATGAGGAGGGAAAAGGCGGGATTAATGCTCTGTTCAAAACATTGTCAGGAAAGACCTTCAGAGGTTTTGAGGCGGTAGGAGTGAATGACGACCAGGGCACTTTGGGAGCAGGTAAAATCATTACGCATGTTGTTGAATAAAAGCTGACTATAACAGATTTAGGAGAAGTCCCCCGTGAACGTGAACGGAACATGCACGGGGTTCACGGCACAGGCACATTTACATTTACGTTCACGGGCCTCCCCTAAAACCGTTATAATCAGAATAAAAGGAGTGCAAAAATGGATTTACTCAGGACGTGATTACTGTAACGAATTTTTGCTTTTTGGAAACCGCAGACGAAATCATTGAACATATTTGGATTTACAGAGAAGGAGGTATTAATGAAACATTACATGGCCGCAGGCATGATTCTGCTTATGACAGTCGCAGGAATCAGCGCTTGCAAGGAGGAGAAATATGTGCATGTCGGCCCTAAGTGGGATGCGCTTCACAAGCTGACCCCGCCGGAGGACACATTTCAGGTCCGTGTAAGCGGAAATGTGAAGGCAAAACTGGGAGAGAATCTCTCCTTCAGGATCACATCGGGTAAGGACGGCAAATTGTGGATCGTGCAGGTTGATCCCCAGGATGAACTGACCCTGCTCTTTCCCAATGAAAATGTGAGTGACAACACGATTTCAGCGCGTAAATCCCTGTCTGTCCCGCCCAGAGGGGCCGAATGGAGCATTGAAGCCAGCGAGCCGGCTGGCAGGAGCGTTGTCGCATTTGTGATAACCACCGGGCCCATAGACATCAGAGATGTGCTTTCAGAAAAAAAGGACATCTCCAAAGCGCTCCGACTCGTGAACGAATCAGGAGAATGGGGAATTGGAAAACTGGTGATTGACATTGAGAATTGATGTTTGATGTTTGATGTTTGATGTTTGATGTTTGATGTTTGATGTTTGA
>JAOZLU010000127.1 GCA_029934695.1 Desulfobacterales bacterium
GAACAGAATTTTGGCCTGTAACCGGAGAGCAAGATACTGGAATTTCAGGATCAGATGACAAGCATACAGGTTTCCATAACTTTTGTCCTGAAGCCACTTATTTGATTTTTAATCTCTTTGCATCACATCTTTCAGATTATCATGATCCTGCCGATAGAGAATATTTTCTGTCGCATTATAAAAATGAAGATACAGATGATTGGAGATGGAATTGGGCGGGAGTTACACCCATGCATTACTCAGAGTGTGATTTATATTCAATGCTTTTAAATAGAGCTGATAAATTGGAGCCATTAAGAAAACATTATAAAACAAATAATATTTCAGCGTTAGATAAAATTGAATTACTTTGCAATAGATTTCAATGGGTTGTCAAAGTTCTTGATTCCCGTTATAAAAATCGTCAATCAATTAAAATAGAAGACGAGTATGATGTTCAATATATGCTAAACGCACTCTTATCAATATATTTTGACGATGTTAGACCAGAAGAATATACCCCTAGCTTTGCTGGAAGTTGTTCACGAATAGATTTTCTTCTAAAAGAGGAAAAAATTGGTATTGAAGTGAAAAAGACACGAAAAGGACTTGAAGATAAAAAAATCAGTGAGCAACTTATTATTGATATAAACAGATATAAAATTCATCAAGATTGTAAAACATTAATCTGTTTTGTATATGATCCTGAACATTTTATCAAAAATCCTTCTGGAATTATAAATGACTTAAGTGGAAAACATAATGAGTTAGAAGTAAAAGTTATTATTTCGTCTGGAAAGAAATAAGAAAACTTAGAGAATCAAAATAGGGCTAACCCTTCATTGAAGCAGGTGCGACATGAAGTCGCTGATGTATTGTTAATTCCGTTTATCATTGATGAGAGACGGGAGTTTAACCTGTCGTGTTGCCGACAGTTTCTCACTCCGGCATGCGTCGCCGGCAACGGCGGGGTGTGAGAGCCCGGAGGACAATGCAGCCCTCACGCAGCAAGGCTCCTGCGCTACCCGGTGCCCGTGCCAAAAAGTATTGTCCAGAACTCAGCATTACTTATGAAACTTGATATTCCGCACATTATTGACAAGTTCGTACATGAAAGCAGGAGTGCCCTGCAAGGCAACGTGGTGGGAGAATATCTTTTCGGATCTTATGCGACAAAGACACAGACACCGCTTTCTGATATTGATATTCTGATCATTGTCGAATCTCTCACGCCTGATATGCAGTCACAGGTGAGCGGGCTGGCTTCGGAATATGCTCTGATGTATGACATCTGCTTTTCTCCGATTCTCACCGACACAGGCACATGGGGGAAAAACAGAAAATTCGACACGCTGTTTTATCAGGAAATCATCCGGAACGGAATCAGATTATGAATGAGAATCACACATCCGATCTCTCGGACTACCGTCTGAACAAGGCGATGGAACTGGCGGACGAGGCAAAGCTGCTGTTTGACAACAGACGATACGACGGATGCGTAAACCGTTCATATTATGCGATATTCAGTGCTGTCCGCTCGCTTCTGGCTCTTGTCGGGCTGGACAGCCGGAAACACAGCGGGGTCATATCATACTTTGACAGGTATTTTGTCAGACACGGAACCTTTGACAGAGAATTCAGCAGAATCGTCCACAACTCCTTTGATGTCCGCCAGGCGAGCGATTATCAGGATTTCTACATCATTTCCGAAGCTCAGGCAAGGGCACAGCTTGAAGGTTGTATGAGATTCATTTCCGAAGTTGAGGAAAAGCGGTCACTGATTCTCAGAGGAGAACTCGGACTGCCGGATGTGGAATAGGCATAACCACAGATTGCTCGTGTCAAGTTAAACCCAGATCGTTGGGATCGGGCATAAGCCTGTGAAATTCGATAATGTTACCCGGCGGGTGATCCCTCATGTATTCCGGGAGGTGAGGCCGGGCATGACGATCCGAACCACGGGAGGTACACAGAATTTCGACAGGCTCAGTTACCAGGCCGCAAACCGTGTGACCTGACTTCGGAGGAGTGTGTGATGCAGACAACTCTGACTGCCTGCGGCACAGTTATGCGTCAGACGGGGTCGTGCCTGTCTGATTTCCGAAGAGGTGAGAACCTTCGGGGCTGAGGAACCGGATGAGGGAACTCTTCACATCCGAATCTGTGGGGTGCGTCTGGTAACAGGCGCATCTACCCGGAAGCGGACGGGCGGGGCGCATCGGCAATGAAGCATTCAGGTAAACCCCGCCCGTCTTGTATTGATGAAGACAAAATCAGTAATGGAAAGGCTGTCCTTTGCAGAATTTGTGAGGAATATTTTTCAAGAGCTACCGTTATTTTCACATATTGTTACGAATGCAAAAGAGCTTTTTGTCAGGGAATACACGGTAATTTCCCATTCAGAGGGGGAGCAAGGCATGGAAAATGTGTAGTTTGTCAGTGCAAGTAAAAAGCGCACAAACTTTATTTTGCATATTTTGTTGTCAGTTAAACAAACAGACAATTTTGGGGGTACAAAAATGAAATCTCAAATTATAGGACGTTATATTGTCGCAGATCCGAAGATATGCCATGGAAAACCGACCTTCAGGGGAACACGCATAATGGTCGCCGATGTGCTGGAACAGGTCGCCGAAGGGCTGGCGTGGGAAAGCATCATCGAAGGGTGGCATGACAGCATTTCCAGAGAGGCAATTGCGGAGGCACTGCAACTGGCAGGCAGGGCATTCCTCAGTCACTCAGAGGAGTTTGCCATAGAGTCGCCTGTATGAACATCTTGGACGAGAACATACTGAATGACCAGCGTCAGTTGCTGAAAATGTGGAGAATAACCTCCCGTCAGATTGGTGATGACACGGGGCGGAAAGGTATGCAGGATGAGGAGATTATTCCGCTTCTGCATCGGTCAGATCGTCCCACGTTCTTCACACGGGACAACGATTTTTATCATCGCCGTCTTTGCCATACGGGATATTGTCTTGCATATCTTGATGTCGGGAGGTATGAGGTAGCCAATTTTGTACGTCGTCTGCTTCGCCACAGGCAGTCTGACACAAGGGCAAAACGTATGGGAACAGTCATCCGGGTCTTTCACGGCGGACTTGCCGCGTGGTATCTCCATGCGGAAAAAGAAAGCCGCTTTGACTGGTGAAGTGAAGTAAATAATACGCCTAACCACATGTTGATCGTGTCAAGATAAATCCGGATCGTTGGGAGCGGGGTAGCATAGCTGTGCGCCAGACGGGGTCGTGCCTGTCTGCTAACCGGTTCTTAGGAACCAGATGAGGGAAATCCTCACGTCCGGGTCTGTGGGGGAGGGCGTCGGGTAACAGGCGCATCTACCCGGAAGCGGACGGCGGAGGCGGGCTTCCATTGAAAGTCTCAGCGAATCCCCGCCGCCGCTTATCTCAGTAGTTAAAACTGACAATAACAATCAAATAAATGGTCGTATAAAGTTCAACAATATCGTAATATATCTTAGGCGGAACTATGTATTCTTCGACCGCTCAAGCAATTGCCAATGGTCACGCATATATAAGACATGGTCATGAGTTCGGAGTTTCCAATTCATCTCAATTGGCTATCATTATTGAAGATATCGTAAATAATCCATCAGAATCTAAAAGTCTTAGGAGAGGAAGGACGGCTTATTGGGATAATTCAATAGATGCTGTAGTAATAACAGATCCCGACCATCTGGACAGAGGAACGATTTTCAAACCAAACCGTGGTAAGCTGTACTATGATAATATGAGGTGATTCCAATGCAAATAATAAACACAAAAATAGACAGTGTCGACGTAAAACTCTCTTTGGAAAATCTTGTTATAATAAACAATTCTTTAAACGAAATATGTTATGGAATTGATATGGATGAATCAGAAATTTCTATCAGAGTGGGCGCCGAACTTGGTGATATAGACAATCTGCTGAAAGAAATATCCCATATAATAGAAAAATTAGAGGCAGGCAAAGGCAAAGCAGATGAATGGTCAGATTATTTAGCCAAATGCCCATCGTCTTTTATTCAGAAAATATTAGGTCAGGCAGAAAATTACAATACCCCCTTGACTATCAACTATTGAAGGAAATATTTATGTCTGAAGAAAATAAAATTCAGGAAGAACAGCCTGAAATTTTGAAAAAAAAGTTGGAAGAGCTGCTTTCTCGTGAGATAAAGTCAAAAACACCTCTGCCGGATAATGAAAGAGGCATTTTTGCCAGCAGTCTGCTCGAACTCTTTAATAACCTTTCAATTGATTATGCTTTTAAAGCAGGGGAACTGGTGGAGTGGAAAACTGATTTAAAGAATAAAGTCAGACCCCGAATAAATGAGCCAGCTATTGTTGTAAAAATTTTAGACGAACCAGTATTTGATGAGAAGCAAGATTCCGGTTCCCCGTATTTCAGAGAGCCTTTAGATATGATCATCGGAATCTTAGAGGATAATGGACTTATGCTATTTCATGTTGATAAACGGAGATTTAAACCGTATCAATCAGAATAATCAGTTCTAACCCTGCGCTGAAGCGAGTGCGACATGAAGTCGCTGATGTATTGCTGATTCCGTTTCTCATTAAAGAGGAACGGAAGTTCAACCTGTCGTGTTGCCGACAGTTTCTTACTCCGACATGCTGCCTCACGGTGTCTTATCGCTGCGTGAGCCGTGTGCGGGGAAACTTGCACGCACGGTTCTCGGGGGGCAACATCCCCGGCTACCCGACCCTTTGATAATAAGCAATGAGAGTGTTCGTTAAGCCTATGCCACAAAAACAAACTAAAGAAACAAAGACATAATTAAGATAAGCATTCGGTTATCATTATGTTGAGAGAAATGGAGAATGGATATGGAAGAAATACAAGTCCTTAATTTTCAGAACAATGTGTACGATATTATCAACTCGGTAATTAATTCTCACCATCCTGTGCTGATAAGCGATAAGGGAAAAATGTTGGTAAAAATAGTCCCGATTTCATATCCTGAACAGGAATCTTGGTTAGGTTGTATGAGAGAAACAGGAAATATCACAGGAGATATTATTTCTCCCGCAGAAGATACCGGTTTCTGGGAGGTTTTTTCAGAATGAATTATCTGTTGGATACCCATATATGGCTGTGGAGTCTTCTGGAGCCTGACAAACTTCGTGAAAATATTGTACAGGTGCTTGATAACAAAAATAATGAGTTGTTCATATCCCCGATCACAGTATGGGAAACTCTGATTCTGGCTGAAAAGGGGAAAATTGAACTCAGACCGTCACCTGATAAATGGATAACTGAGGCTCTGAAACGAAGTCCCGTAAAAGAGGCAAAATTAACAAACACCATAGCAGTAAAAAGCAGGCTTATCGAACTTCCGCATAAAGACCCTGCTGACCGTTTTATTGCTGCGACAGCATGGGAAAATGACCTGATACTGATTACCGAAGACGAAAAACTGAAAGAATCAAAACAGATAAAACTGTTAACAAAGGCATAACCATGAAATGGAGCGGACAAAAAAAGTTGCGGGTTCCGGAATGAAATGCCTTGGTCAATCCGCTTTTTTTGCCGCTCATTTCAGTCGTTAGGCGGCTTATGTGCAACTGAACAGCGGATTAGTTTGTAGATACTATAGAGATAGTGGTGAGTCACGAATGAAAAAGTAATCAAAATTCTTTTTTTAGCCTCGAATCCTTTAGATTCAACTCGGTTAAGGTTGGATGAAGAAATTCGGGAAATAGATCAAGCACTTCGCCTTTCTGAGTTTCGTGATAAATTTGACGTAAAACAATATTGGGCCGTGAGAGTGGGTGAATTGCAGGGTCTTTTGCTCCGCCAGAAGGGATTCGGAACACACCTCGCTTGGAGAGGCTACCGGTGCTGCTACGGTAGGCGGATTGATTTATCTGTTGCTCAACAACGATTAAACCGCCCATGACAGGGGTGGAATCTGTTGATGATTTCACCCCTTAAAATCTGACATTTTGGAAACAAACAATGAAAAAATTATCCCTTTATTTGGAAACTTCTGTTGAAACGGGGGTATAATCGCTTTTTCGGGGCCAAAAAGAGCGATATGGGATGAAAAGCGTATGTTCAGGTACTGAATATTGGCTGTGACAGCAAAAAAGTTGTGGTTCAGGCAAATTGTAAAAGAAAATATAACCCAAAATTGCGGCGGTGCGCCATGAAGTCGCTGATTTGATCGTCAGTTCCGTTCCTCATTCATGGGAGGAAGTCTGACCCTCCGACCGGAATACATATAGCTCAACCTTTTAATATCGTTTACCGTATTGCTGATGGCAAAATCGTGGAACACTGGTTTGCCATTAATCGCCTGGAGGTTCTGCAACAACTTGGCATCATCCCGGAGGATCTTTTCGAACTGGTAAAATGAAGAGAGAGGGGGGGACGGCTCTTCACAAAAAATATCCGACAAATACAGATGAAGTCGGCAAAGCGGGATTGTGACAAGGAGCTGACAACTTGAAACTGGCTGAAAAATAAAAATATAACCCGCAATGAAGCGGACGGAAAAAGCCCCGCCGCTGAAAATTTAAGCGTTATTTTTTCTACGAGCGTGTGGGCGGATAAATGATGAGATGCCCGAATTTTAACGAAGATACCGACCGAAGGAATTGTCATGTCGTATGGAAAATTTGAATCAGTTGCTCAGGTGGCAACTATTTTTGATGTGGAGGTAAAGATTACTCCGCTGCTTCATGAAGTCGGAAAACCTGATCGCGGTATTGAGGTGCCTGACTACAAAATTGATGAAATTAAGGAATTTTTGTCGGATGACATAAGTTTCAGAAATGAGTACGCAATACGCCAACAAATAATTACGCCCATATTAAATGTGGTTGTCCGGCATTACAAACCTTTGAAACTTTGGATTGAGGAACCTTTTAATGTCGATGAGGACAAGGGGCTGACAGGCACACCTGACTATCTGATTGCATCCAGAAAAAAAACAGGTGAGATGTCCCTGCCTCCACTCTGTGTCATTGAAGCCAAGAAGGCTGATTTTGATGAGGGCTGGACTCAGGCATTGGCCGAAATGGTTGCCGCCGCGATCAGAGGTGCCGGGGTTTGTTACGGTGTTGTCACCACGGGGAAGATATGGGAGTTTGGCAAGTTTGAGAGCAGTATATTTGAACGAGACCCCGATCCTGTGTCCACTCAGGATTTGCAAAAGGTGTTTGACACCTTGTATTGGCTATTCGGTCTCGCTTATGCGGAGATGACATCGAATGAGAAAAAATAACCCGTCGCTGCACCGGACGTAAAAAGCGTGCGCCGGTGAGCTTTGTCGTTATATTTTTTAATTGAGCGGGCAAAGACTGAAATGCTTGCTAATCTTCAGAGATTTTTAGATGATTTCATAAGCGGGATAGAACAGTTTGGAAGAAAAATTGAAAGCTTTGTGTCTTTATTTTGAATGGACTGTGGGCTGGCTTGTCGGAGCAGGTTTGTGGTTTGTCTTTATCACAGCGGTCGGTCTTACCTACTACAGCAAATCATAAATACGTCACCCCCCTTGTATCTATTATATAAGAGAGGGGGTGACGAATTTATGAGTTGGTGTACTACGGTCGCAGGAGAAGCAGCTAATCATATATATGAGGTGAAAAAATGTATGCAGTTGAGTTTCGGACAAAAATGACTGACGGAATCATCAGGGTTCCTGAAAAATACAGAAAAAAAATGAGATGCAGTGTGAAAGTCATATTACTGACGGAAGACACTTCAGACACATCTTCCGACATGATCGGGGAACTTCTGAGGCATCCTCTGAGACTGCCTGATTTCAGACCGTTCAGAAGGGAGGAAATATATGACCGAACCTGACAATGGAAAAGATAAGCAGGTCTGCTTTGTTGACTCAAACGTATGGCTGTATGCGTTTATAGAGACGCAGGATGAAGGCAAGTCAGTTGTTGCAAAGTCAGTCATCCAAAACGGAGATATTGCAGTCACAGTCAGCACTCAGATAATAAACGAAATTTGCATCAACCTTTCCCCGGCGAATCAAACCCTGCGTCAGTGATTTTTATATTATATATTTATAAAAAGGGTAAAGTCTGCCTGTCACGAGTTAGAAACAATGCCTTCAAATACTTGTTTACGGCTTTTCGCTATTGTTTTGTTCATGGTCATCACATAATCAGGCATTATCTCGTCTTTCCATCGGGGATATCCGCCTCTCCGGACATACCTGATCAGCTCCTGAAAAGACGATCTTGTGAATCTGTATGTGCCAATCCGAATATCCTGTTCCTCTTTGTCAACTGCAAAGGGGATTTCAACAGGCTTTGCATATTTTCCAATTATGGTCTCTGTAATGGCCCGGTTTTTAAAACCTTGGGGCTTCTGCTTAAAATCTTCGGGCTTTTCCGGAAATGGGAATTTGCGGTATAATTCTCCGATAAAACCTGTATGGCGGAGCCTGTGAATGGCTCCCATAAGGTCTCCGATATCTGTTGCGTCATCAATTTGCCAGACCTGCCACACGCTCTCAAAAACGCCTTTTTCATCCTTTTCAGCCATCTCTGAAATATATCCGCAGAACTCGGTGGCGAAAAGAAAATAATTCTCAAGCAGCAGCATATCCGAATCAATGTTGAAAAAACCGAAAGCCACAGTTCCGTGGCTGACTGAATCAAAGGCTAAAGGCATGGTATCTCCGTGTGTTTGTCATTTTTTCCGATGTATGTTTTACGCGCAACCATCTCTTTCAAATGTGAAATTGTCTTCCATGAAAAAGTTTCAAACTCGCAGGGAAGTATTGCATTGTTTGTGAATATCGGATCTGATTCAAGGTCATAACGGGAAGAATCCACCGCGCGCTGCCACAGCTTTGTGTGAGGAATCGGAGAATAGTAGGCAAGCACAGGTGTTATTCCGCTTTGCCTGACTGTTCTGACAGATGCCTCAACAGAACTCACAGACTGACCCGGAAGTCCCATAAGCAGATAGGCTCCCATCTGGTTCTTCGTGAAGCCGGCTTCTTTGAGATGAGACACTGCCCGTGTGAATTCCTCTGCTGTCACCTTCCTGTCCAGTTCGTTTCTTTCCTCAAACGCTGTGGTTTCAAGTCCCAGACGTAATGTCCTGAAATTTGCCTTGAACATCAACTGTGCGATCTTCTTTGAAAGACCGCGGATGTGAATCGCATTCGGCGTATGAAAGCGGACGTTCAAGCCTGATCTTATGATTTCTTCAAGCATGGGAACCGCTTGTGTTTCCGCATCAGCGAGAAGCGCGTCATCATAGAACACAAAATCTGTCACGCCATATTTTTCATGCCAGAACCGTATCTCCTCCATGACCAGCCCCGGATCACGCCGCATTCTTTTCGGATTCAGGAAATGCGATGCACAATAGGCACAGGAAAAAGGGCATCCTCTGGAAGTAAGAATAGGAACATAAGAAATTTTTCGCTGCAAATCATAAGCAGGATAAGGATATGTGTTGATATCATCAGGATCAAATTTATAGTCGGCTGAGAAACCGGTGAATCCCTCGACAAGTCTGAGAATATCTTTTTCTCCGCTTCCTGTCACAACCTTGTCAGCACCAGAACATCTTACCGCGTGATCGTAGCAAAGCGTGGCATATATTCCGCCCAAAATAACCGGTGTATCCGAAAAAATCTCTTTTATCATCCTTATCGTGTTCTGCACCCCCGGATACCAGTAGGTCATCAGTGATGTTACCAGAACAATATCCGGGATGGGCGCGGCCAGAAGGTCCTGCCTGAACCATTCCTCCCTGATGCCGTACCTCGAAAAGTTGCGATCCACATCCTCGCATCCCCCGGGTTTCTGAATCCGGGTTTTATGGTAAGGGCCCCGACCGTATCGGGCATACGGATCTGTCTGCGGCGCTTCCGGGTGAAACCGGTCCAGACAGTCAATGTATGTCACCTGAAATCCGTGATCCCTGAGTATGGACCCAAGCGTCAGAAGCCCCAGTGGTTTGGCCCAGAAATCATACGCCGCGAAATCATATATCCACGGATTTACAAGAAGAATATTCGGAATATCACGTTTTTTCATTTGTCGCCTGGGCTGTCACTGCAAATAATCAATGGATGGAAAATTTTCTGTCCCCTCCTGTTCCTGCATCCGGCGACTCGGATTTGTCAATCCGAGCCGAGCGAGGGGAAATATTGCATTGAAGTTTTTTTCAATTCCTTACGGCTGAAGAGAAGAGCGTAATGTTCCACGGAAGTCTTTGCTGATAATTTACGGGCGATCTCCCGGCACAAGTCCTCGTCCTGCGCGTGAATCATCGTATAAAGGCTGTAAGGCCATTCCTCTGTTGGATTTCGTCTGTAACAGTGTGAAACCTCTCTGAAAGACGCCATTTTTTCTCCCACTGTCTCCGCCTGATCCTCATCCACCTCCCACGCCACCATGGCGTTTGCCTGAAACCCGGATTTTTGGTGGCGTATCGTCACACCGAATCGTCGTATAACGCCCCTGTCAGAGAGCCTTTTCAGCACGGCAAGGAACGTATCTTCTGAAACGTCCAATGTTTCGGCAATTTCAAGAAACGGACGTTCTGTTATGGGAATATCGCCTTGTATGGAGGCGATCACTTTTTTTTCAAGTTCTGTCAGTTTGATCATTGGTCACTCGCCGTTGGTCATGGGCATATGCATCAAGCTAAAATTGCCGGACGGGGTTTGCAACCCCGTCCGAAACTTATGCTGCCGGGGACTGACAAAACATAATGTCAGCTTGATACATATGAGGGTTAGGGTCAGAAATCTCAGGCCGGATGGAAATTTTGCGGACGTGATTGCAAATCCCGTCCGGCCTGATTCCTAAGTTTACACTAATGGTCATTCGTCATTGGTTGTATGTTGTTGCTGAGCGCAACGGGTATAAGCCCGCTCTGACTACCCAGGAAACAGTCTTTTCACGTCATCTTCTGCTGCTTTGCAGATGCCTCTCTCTGTGATAAAGCCGGTGACAAGTCTTGCGGGCGTTACATCAAATGCGTAATTTGCGGCCGGGCTGTCCTCCGGCGGAACCAGTACGTTTGTTGTCCTGCCCTGGTCACTTCCCTGAATATATCGTATTTCATCAGGGTCCCGCTCTTCTATGGGGATATCTGCCAGCCCGTCTCTCAGTGTCCAGTCAAAGGTGCTGGACGGCAGGGCCACATAAAAAGGGATATTGTTATCCTTGGCTGCCAGTGCTTTGAGATAGGTTCCGATTTTGTTGGCAACGTCCCCAGTGTAAGTGGTTCTGTCCGTGCCTACGATGACCATATCCACCATGGCATGCTGCATCAGGTGACCGCCTGCGTTATCCGTGATCACAGTATGCCTAATCCCGTGCTTGCCCAACTCCCACGCTGTCAGTCTGGCCCCCTGATTCAAAGGGCGCGTCTCGTCCACCCATATATGGATATCAATGCCGCTCTCATAAGCCGCATACATGGGTGCAGTTGCCGTGCCGTATTCAATACAGGCAAGCCATCCGGCATTGCAATGGGTCAGGAGGTTGACGGTCTGTCCCTCCTTCTTTTGGCTGATCTCCCGGATCAGCCCGACACCGTATTCGCCTATTTTCCTGCAATTCTCAGCTTCCCATTCCGCTATCTTCGCGGCTTCTTCCCGTGCAGCGTCCGTTCTTTTCTCCGGGACTTTGCTGAGTATCTCAGACAAAACCTTGTCCACCGCCCAGGCAAGATTCACGGCTGTCGGTCTTGCTGATTTCAGTCGCCTGCACTCACTTGCCAACTCATCATCTGTTTCAGAATGAAGCGTTGCAATATACACGCCATAAGCACCTGTCACACCGATCAGCGGCGCGCCTCTCACATACATCTCTTTTATGGCCGTGATCACATCATCCACTGTTTTCAGTTCAGCCACAACAAACTCATGAGGTAAAGCCCGCTGATCAATAACTTTAACCGTCTCCGAATCCTTATCAAACCATATAGGACGGATATCCTTACCATCTACTTTCATAATTCAGCCCTTAGGGATTCCCCAAAAGATAAATACCCGGAACCCACCATTTCCACAGATGGTGGGTTCCGCTTCGCTACACCCACCCTACAGTTTTCTGAATCGGGTGTATTATTTATTTCGAGTTCCCTTATTGTCAGCAGATCGGAAAAGTTCGTGGCTCCGCGTTCAGATGCCTCCGAACAGAACGGGGGACCACGAAGCCGATCTGATAGTTGTCGTTTTCACCTGCCTGAATCAAATGGTCAGCAAGAAGCCATCCCACCATGGCCAAGCATTCCATATCCAGATATTTTTCCGCACGTCTCTCAAACAGCACAGAGCATTGTGCGGGAAATTCATCATCTGCATCGTTAAACAGCAGAAGAATCGGAACTTTCGGAAGCGCGTCAAACACCATTGAAAGATCATGGGACAGATCAATATCAGGAGAATATCCGCCGAGGCTTTTGCCCGCTGTTTTAAGTGCGTCAAGTCTGCCTGAAAATTTTCCCTCAATGGCCCGCTCTGTGTTATTCGCAAACGCGCCTGCAAAGGGGGCCGCATCTTTGAAATCCCTGTAAGATACCCATGCCGGCATCTGCGGACTTTCTGTTTGCAGTTCCTCAGCAGAAAATATCAGGAGATATTTGCAAAGCACAACATTTACGGCATGAGTCGGCGTATTCCCTTCCGGATCAGTAATTCCCTTTGCAGAAACGCTGAAGGATTTGCTGAAAAACGGGATGACAGTTTCATCCTTGTCTGCCTGAATCCCAAGTTTTTCTGCTCTGGACAGAATATCTGCCCCGGCAACCTGCTCAAGATAATCTCTGTATATCTTTTCAAAAACAGGAGATTTTGCAACCATGCTCACCTCTTCCACCCGCCGATAAGATGCAGATGCAAATGAAAAATGACCTGCCCGCCTCCTCTTTCCACATTGAAAAAAAGTTTGTATCCGGATTCCGAGACAGATTCTTGTTTTGCCATGTCCTTTGCAACCGAGATCAGTTCAGATACAATTTCATTGTCCTCTTCTGTCAGATCATTGATGCTTCTGATATGTTTTTTGGGGACAATCAGAATATGAACCGGCGCATGCGGATTAATATCCCTGAACACAACAAGTCTGTCATTCTCATATATAAAATCACTTGGAAGCTCCTTGTCTATAATTTTGCAAAAAATGCAGTCTTTTTCCATCTCAGGGCGTTCTCCTTAAATTTATTGAGCTTGTTGATGTGTCAAAAAATTTCGACCTGAACGTAAACGGTTTCGGATTGTCAATCTGAACCGTGCAGGATACGATATTCCCATATCTCAGCTTTCTTTCTGATATCTGAGCAGCCTCGAATCTTTATGGCCAATGTCTCTTAAAATTATTTCAAAACGGGTTCGTCCGGCAGAACCCAGATATTTTGAAATAACGGGCCGCAATTCTTTTATGTCAATGTCATCAATATCTTTCAGCAGTATGGTTGCGTCATCCTCATCTTTCCTTTCACCGGTCGCCAATTTCATTGCGATAAGATATTCAACTGAGACAAGATAAATATCTTTGTCACCCACTGTTATTTTTCTGTCTGAGTCTGCAGCCTCATTTATCGCATCCTCAAACAGAGGGCTGTAATCTGCCCACTCTATGGAAGATCTGTCAATAAAGTCAACATTGATATCTTTGTCATCTTTTATATTTATGCCGCCGATCAGCAGTTCTCTGACTTCATAGTCCCTGCTCCGAAAATAATTTCTGATATCAGAGAGATCAGCTTTTGTGACAGCAACATCCAAATTTTTTGTGTATGCCTGTTTTTCTGAATTTTCAGGCAGCCATGCCCATACAGCAAGACGACCGATCAGGATGCCTCTGATACTCAATTTTTCCAAAATGCCGACAGCAAAATTTCCACTTTTTTCGGATTGAATTCAGGAAGTTGCCTCTTAGTCAATTTGTTTTTCCCACTTTGTTTTCATACGCCCTCGTGTTCTGTTGCACTGTCAGGATCAATCTTTTCTTTGTGATCTTTGTGCCTTTGTGTGGGGTTCATAAAAAAATTTCACACAGAGCCGCAAAG
>JAOZLU010000687.1 GCA_029934695.1 Desulfobacterales bacterium
GATGTTTGATATTTGATAACGGAGGGTTATTATGGATTGGAATATACATACTCTTGAAGAGTTGGAAGATGTGATATGGAAATGCACAGCCTGCGGAAATTGTAAAACAGCTTATACGTTCGGGCCTCCGCCCAGCTTTGGCGAAATCTGCCCCGCAGGTGTGGAATACGGGTTTGACGGAAACATGGCGTCCAAAGGCAAAATAGCTTTTGCCAGGGGAATTCTGGACGGAGAACTGGAATGGACGCCTGAGTTTGTGGATGCGATTTATAAATGCACGGTATGCGCGGGGTGTCAGAATCAGTGCGAACTGGATCATAAACCGTACATCCCTGAAATCATAGAGGCCATGCGCCGAAAAGCCTTTGATGACGGTGCGGGACCCATGCCGAGCCAAAAGGTCATTGCACAGTCCATGGCGAGCTTTGACAATCCCTACCAGGGGCCCCGGAGAGTGAGGACAGACTGGACCCGTCCCTTCAAGAAAGCCAAGACACCGATAAAGAACATTATGAAGGAATCGGCTCCGATTCTGTACTACGTCGGCTGTACCGGCGCGTTCAACCTGCCAGTGCGGAATCTTCCGACTGCGACCGCGTCTGTGTTCCAGAAACTCGGACTTGACTTCGGCATTCTCGGAGAAAATGAGATATGCTGCGGTTCCACAGCCATGAGGCTCGGGGACCACAATGCGTTTAAAAGAGTCGCGGAAGCAAATCTGGAAACATTTAAAAAGCTGCACGATGAGCATGGAGTAAGCACCATTGTCACCTCCTGTGCAGGCTGCTATCGGGCGATAATGAAAGACTACAGCCTTTGTGATGAATATGAAAAAATGACGGATGGCATAAAGATCATTCACACGTCTGAATTTCTGTATGAACTCTATAAGGAAGGAAAGCTGAAATTCACGAAAGAAGTTCCCTGGAAGGTTACTTTTCACGATCCCTGTCATACCGGCAGGCATCTGCAAAAATTCAAGATTGACCATGACGGATCCGTGCAATGGAAAGGCTCCTTCCTTGAAAAAAGTGAGGATGACTGTCTTTTTGATATTCCCAGAGAACTTCTCAAAGCCATTCCCGGGGTTGAGCTGAAGGAAATGGAACGAGTCAGGGACAACTCCTTCTGTTGCGGCGGAGGCGGCGGCGTGATGACCGGATATCCGGACTGGGCTGCGAAAAATGCAGGAGGCAGAGTGGAAGAAGGCATGGAGACAGGCGCGGAACAGATGGTTTCGATATGTCCCTTCTGCCATTTCAATCTGAATCAGGGAGCAACGCGGGTGAACAGCGAGATGAAGCTCCATGATCTGGTGGAACTCATTGATATGGCGTTGGAATAGCCAGCCGTCATCAACTTAAACTTAGAGGAGGAGTGCGGAAATGGAGCCGCTAGGCGGAATTTTCGCAGGAGCCACAAAGCGCGAAAATTCCGCCTAGCGGCTCCATTTCCGCACTCCTTTGAGAAGAGTTTGAGTTTAAACGAGTTTATTTAACATATTTTTGAGAGGAGAAAAAGAATGACAATTGCAAGAGAACACGGTCAGGAGCAACCATCGGCCGCGGGCATTCTGAAGCTGAGGCTTCCGTTTATCCATTATCGGATTGAATATCAGGATTTCATCCAGGGGGCAATTCTGAGTTGTGTCCCGCTGGGCATTACCGCGGCTATGGTCAAGGTGCTGGGCATCCCCATTGAAGTGGCCGTTCTTATGGTGGTCATCAACAATTTTCTTTATCTGCTCCATACCTCTTTCGGGGATCCTTCAGTCTGCGGGTGGATTACGGCAGGTATTCCGCTGTATATTTCGTATCTCACAGGTTTTGATCCCGGACCGGACAGAATCCAGGCTCTCATTGCGTTGCAGGTACTTGTGGGGCTTATCTTCCTTGTCCTGGGGACCACGGGTATCACCCGATATGTGATTCAGCATTTTCCCATTTCCATGCGTTCGGGAATTCTGCTCGGGGCCGGTTTTGCGTCTCTCATGCGCGTGTTTGATCCGGGACAGCCCTTTATCGGAAAAATGCCCATAGCGTTTCTCACCTCCGCTATTGCCAGCTTTTTCATCCTGTTTTCCATCCGTGCGCTTGATTACAGAAAACGATATGGATGGTTTGCATGGTTTGCAAGCTTTGGCATCGCACCGGGGTTTGTCATCGGCTATGTTGTGGGGCTTCTCACCGGAGAAATTCCGAGTCCCGTGGGTGTGTTCGACCGTTTCATCATTGAACTGCCGTTTGGCGAAATGATCACTTCGTTCAGTGCCATCGGTCTGGGAATGCCCAGCCTTGATATGTGGACTGCGGCAATTTCTTTGGCCATCGTGGCTTATGTACTGGCTTTTGGCGACATTCTGGTACTTGAAACGCTCATTGATGATTCCAACAAAGCAAGGCCAGATGAAAAGATTGTCTTCAATGTTCAGCGCAACCATATTATCACCGCTATTCGCAACATCGTCGAGGGTATTCACATGCCGTATCTGCCGCTTTGCGGGCCTCAGTGGACCGGCGGGCAGGCATTGGTGGTGAACCGGTTCAAACATTCGACACCTGAACAGGAACCCTCCTATTGGGGTGGCGCAACTTCCATTTTCTGGGGCATGAGCCTCGCGATGGTGTTCCATCCCCTGGTTCAGCTTGTCCTTCCGGCCAAACTCATCGGGTTTGGCCTGACTCTTCTGATTCAGGGATATCTCTGTATCTATCTGGCGTTTGCCATGTGTACGAACAATCTGCAACGCGGCATCGCAGGCGTGATGGGTGCTGTGCTGGTATCGGCAAACTATGTGAAACTCTGGGGCAGTCCGTTCTGGTCCGGACCTACAATGGCACTTATTGTCGGAGCCGTGCTTTATTTCGTTTTGGAACATTATACTGAGCCTGAAGAAAAGAAAGAATAGCCTGTAGGGTGGGTGAAGCGAAGCGTAACCCACCTTACCTGAAGAAAAGAAAGAATAAGCCTGTAGCCTATAGCCTGTAGGGTGGGTGAAGCGAAGCGTAACCCACCTTACCTGAAGAAAAGAAAGAATAAGCCTGTAGCCTATAGCCTGTAGGGTGGGTGAAGCGAAGCGTAACCCACCTTTTCGCAATGGCAGGCTTCGCCCCCACCCTGCTTCAGAGGATATTTTTTTAAAAACGATATGCTGACTAAATTATGTGGAAGACAGAAGCAAAACAGAACTTAAGTGTATTACTCAAAGCTGGGATTCCATACACCGTGGCCGGAATGGTTGTGGTATTCCTGGGATTGTATCTCCTTAAACAGACCTTTGCCGAAAGTGAATATCTCACTGCCATTCTCTTTGTCTGGCTTGCGGCGTTCTGGTTTGTTTATCAACCTTTGTTCCGTAAGAAAATTCGGGCCGCGAAGGAAAACGCCGGCAAGTCATAAATCGAGGAAACGGTGCGAACCTTAGTTGCTCCCGCAGGATTGTTAAATCCTGCGGGGTTCGGATTTATCATCCGTCCGAAATGGAATACTACGAAACATTACGGACGGGGTTGCAAACCCCGTCCGGCAAGTGTG
>JAOZLU010000688.1 GCA_029934695.1 Desulfobacterales bacterium
GGATTGGCAAATCCGAACCACATTCACTGCCGGATTTGGCAATCCGGCAGGAGCGACCATCACCTCGTATCCGGCGTTAAGAACATTCCCGGACATGATCCCCATACCGATAAAACCAACTTTCAAAGACATTGTCACTTTTCTTTGTTGACATCTTCCACTTAATGATTATTTTTTGTAAGAAGTCTGTAAACATCTGTTCTTCAGAACTTCAGCCAAATTCAACTGCTTCATAATTACTTGTAAGAAATATAATTTCCTTGTGTATCTTTGTATAATAGACATTATAATTTGAATCTGCTCAGACTGATGACTTTATCTGCTCCTGCCTGGAAGGATTAAGTATCAGGTTCTTTAATGCAAATTTAATTTTTTTTTGTGTATCTTTTACTTTCAACTTTCAGGTTCAGTCTGATGGGAAATTTTCTTAACATATTTGAAACAGGGATAAAGCTTCAATGGCACAGAAGACCCTTTGAAACTTATGGGCTGAGAGAATCCTACAAACAAAGAGTGTCTCGGATACGTGTGGGAATATTGGTGGCATTGTTTTTTACCATTCTTTTTGCAGGAATATGGCACGAGATGCATACCTCTCTCCTGCAATCATGGTTTTTATCAGATTATGCGGCAAAACTTTCATACCATCTGGAGCCGGGCCCGAGTGAGGAAATTGTTTTTCCAAAACAAGGCCCCTTCAACAAGCGGCGCGGATATAACCGGATATCAGAGTTCCAACGCAGGCTGGAAGCCAAAAATTATTGTGTGACAGAGCAGGTCCGTTTTTCCCCGGAACTTTTGAAAATAGCAAAACAGGGAGTGACGCCGCCATACCGGGAAAATCCGGTGTCCGGCCTTATTATTTACGACGTCGGAGGATTGTCTGTTTACGATGCCACCGAGGGGAAACTGGTGTTTGACCGCTTTGAGGATATTCCGCCCCTTATTGTGAAATCGCTTCTTTTCATAGAAGACCGCGATCTGGTTGATCCTCCCATCCCCTACAGTAACCCTGTTATCAATTGGAACCGTCTTGCCATGGCGGGCATGTTATATTCCGTCAGCAAACTGGGACTGCCAGTTCGGGTGGAAGGCGGCAGCACCCTTGCCACCCAGTTGGAAAAATACCGGTATTCTCCCCGCGGAAACACGTCTTCTGTCAGAGATAAGCTGAGACAGATGACATCTGCCAGTCTCAGAGTTTATAAGGAAGGACCTGACACCCGTGCGGTAAGACGCAAAATCGTTCTTGATTATATCAACACAGCACCCCTGGCTGCCGTACCGGGGCACGGGGAAATCTATGGCCTGGGTGAGGGGTTTCACGCCTGGTTTGGTCTGAATCTGTCCGATGTGTCCCGGGACTTTTTTTCTCCGGACTCTGATCCTGCAAAGGCGCAGATATTCAGGCAGGCCCTGACCCTCGTGTGCGCTGTCCGCGCGCCGACCTATTATATGGTGTATAACTACCCTGCCTTGGAAAAGCGGGTATCCGGCTATGTCAACCTCTTGGAAGAAGGTGGTGTCATAGACGGAGATTTTGCCGCCCGGGTGCGTGAGACGCCTGTTCTCTTTTCCCCGGGTAAATATATGTCCGCATCGGTGCCTTCTGAAATGCGTAAAGCGATCAATTCGGTGCGGACAAAACTGATCCGGACACTGAAGGTGACGGGCTACTATGACTTGGCCCGCCTGGACCTGAAAGTGGAAACCACAATCAATTCATATCTGCAAAGGGAGGTTGCTGAATTATTTGAAAATCTCAGACTATCCGAATTTCTTAAAGAGAACGGACTGAAAGAGAAGCGGTTACTGGCCAATGGGGACCCTGCCAAAATGGTTTACAGCTTTCTGCTTTTTGAAAGCACGTCTTATGGCAATGCCCTGCGTGTCCAGGCAGACAGCCTTGATCAGCCATTTGATATCAACGAGGGCATGAAGCTGATCCTGGGCAGCACAGCAAAACTCCGCACACTTGCCCATTATCTTGAAACCGTTGCCGGCTTATATGGGGAATTTTCACTGCTTGACAAAAAAACGCTCCGAAAACGCTCCGCAACAGCGCGTGATCCGATTACCCGATGGGCCGCCCGGACCCTTCTGAGAAACAAAAATCTGTCCGTGGACAGTCTTTTGGAAAAAGCATTGGAAAGAAGCTACTCGGCAAATCCTGATGAGGCGTTTTTTACTGGCGGGGGGATTCACAGATTCAAAAATTTCCGTTCAAAACACGATGACCGGATTATCTCTGTGAAAGAGGCGACGATTCACTCTGTAAACCTTGTTTATATCCGCCTGATGCGGGATCTGGTACGTTTTCACAAAGTGCGCCTGGCATACAATGCAAAGGAAGTTATGAAAGACGCCAGACATCCTGAGCGGCTCCGTCTTCTGGAGGAAATCGCAGATGACGAGGCAAAACAATACTTGGCGCGGTTTTACTATGCGTTTCGCCGCAAGGGGCCGGATGACGTGGTGAAAGGTCTTTTGAAGCGTCGCACAACCTCAGCCCGGCACCTTGCCATCGCCTTTTTCGCGTGGCATCCCGGGGCAGGTGAGGCAGAACTGGCTGGCTGGCTGAAAGAGCGAAAAGTAAATATCACCGAATCCAGGGCCCGGTACCTGACCCGCTCTTATGGAAAGCCCCACCTGACCCTGTCTGATTACGGTTTCCTGTTAAGAAAGCACCCGCTTCATCTCTGGTGCGCCGGGGAGCTGATCCGTGATCCTGATATGTCATGGGAAAAAGCACTGGGAAAAAGTGCGATGCCCCGCCGCGTCTCTTCTGAATGGCTGTTTCACCCTAAAATGAGACGACAGCAGAACATGCGCCTGCGTACCCGCATCGAAAAAGATGCCTTTGTCGAAATTACGTCTGTATGGCAACGGCTGGGGTTTCCTTTTAAGAAGCTTGTCCCCTCTTATGCGACGTCCATCGGGAGCTCCTGTGATCAGCCCGCGGCCCTTGCGAAACTCATCGGCATCATCATCAATGACGGCTTTTATCTCCCTCCGATATCCATCCGAAAAATACGCATGGCTGAGAATACGCCTTATCATACGATATTTGAAGTTTCACCGGAGTCTGGGGAACGGGTAATGAACCCCTCAGTTGCCAAAACTTTGCGAACCGTGTTGCAGGCAGTTGTGGAAAAGGGAACTGCCCGGCGGGCAAACCGGGTTTTTAAGGAGCCTGACGATACGCCGGTTCCGGTGGGCGGCAAAACAGGAACAGGGGATAATCGTTTCAAGAAATTCGACAGGAAGGGGGAAGTGATCAATTCCACGGCAGTGAACCGCACCGCGACATTTGCCTTTTATATCGGTGACCGGTATTTCGGCGTCATTACAGCTTTTGTCTCCGGCTCTGAAGCTAAGGAATACACCTTTACCAGCGCCCTGCCGGTAACCATTCTCAAACTTATGTCGCCTGCCCTCAACGCTCACCTTGGTGCTTTGGATGAGCTTGAAATCGTACCCAGGGAAGAGCCGAAGACGATAGGCCCTCTTGTGGTCATTGAACCGACATCAA
>JAOZLU010000689.1 GCA_029934695.1 Desulfobacterales bacterium
ATTATAACGGATTTAGGGGAAGCTCCGATCCAAGCCCCGCAGGGGCGGCATGTTTTGCAGCACCGACAGGCCCGAAGCCTCGTCACAAGCCCCGCAGGGGGGGCATGTTTGCAGCACCGGCAGGCCCGAAGCCCCGTTCACAAGCCCCGCAGGGGCGGCATGTTTGTAGCTACAAATATGCCGCCCTTACGGGGCTTTACAGGCCTCCCCTAAATCCGTTATAATCAGCTTTCATTGGAGCCACTGATCGGACCTTTGAGAAAGCTCAATCTCGAAAATATTGACTGGGTAATTGTGGGTGGAGAAAGTGGACATACCCCAAGAAAAATAAACCCTGACTGGGTAACTGATATTCAGGAACAATGCGAGAAATCAGGTGTTGCCTTTTTTTTCAAACAATGGGGAGGAAAAAACAAAAAAGCAAAGGGCAGAATTCTGAATGGCAGAACTTATGATGAAATGCCGGCAATGGCATTATAGTTTTGTATGAAGATGTTTTTTGCTTGACTGTTGACCGGAAGTCCTATAACCGCTGGTTATGTTCTTTTCAATTATAATCTCAATCAATAATTGAGGTGTTATTATGGGTAATATTAAAGAGACTAAAATTTATAATATTAACGATTTTTTAAATTGGTATGAAAGAGATGAGTTAGAGATATCTCCCAAATATCAGCGTAATCCTGTATGGAATTTGAAAGCAAAATCATATTTGATTGATACTGTTATAAGAGGTTTACCTATTCCACAAATTCTCATAAGACAAACCATTGATACAACAACAAAAATTACGGTCAGAGAAGTTATTGATGGACAACAAAGATTATGTGCAATTATAGCGTTTGTAAACAATGAATTCATTATTTCAAAATCACATAACAAAGACTATGGAAATCTCCGATATGATGATTTGGAAGAAAATATCAAAGAAAATATTTTATATTATGAACTTCCAGTAGAAGTAATAAAAGTAAAAGATGATAATTTAATTTACAGCATGTTTGCCAGATTGAATACGAACAGCGTCACTCTGAATAAACAGGAATTAAGAAACGCCAAGTTTTGGGGAGAATTCAAAGTGTTTGTTTACAGACTCTCAGAAATATGGCGGAATTTTTTTATTGAAATCAACATGTTTACTGATACGCAATTATCCAGAATGGTGGATATAGAATTTTTGTCAAGCCTGATAATTGTGACTATTGATGGCATAATAAGAGACACTCCGAAAATAATTGACAGCTATTACAAGAAATATGATGCTGACTTTGATGATTCAGAGGAGATTGAATCAAGATTCACAATTATTATGAGATTATTGGTAACTGTTTTTGAGAATAAAAATTTTATTACCAAATATTTTCACAGAAAAAATTATTTCTACACACTGTTTTGCGTATTGTCTGATCAGATATATGGTATTCCGAACCTTGAAGGTTGCCGAGATGATGAGTTCAATATAGATAATATAAATGACAATATATATAAATTAATATCAAATCTAACTGAATTTGAGGCAAATTATGAAAAATTTATGTCCGGAGAGTTGTTCGACGATAAAAAATCTTCTGAAATGGTGAAATTTGAACAGCACCACAGAACAAGAACAACAAATTTATCAGAAAGAATTGAACGGATACGGATATTAGAGAATTCAATCACCAATAGGAGTTAAGCAGATTAATATGAATTCCATTGACGTTCTGTACGACGAGATAGATTATTGGGTTGAATTAATATCCAAAGATTCTGGGAAAAATTACAGGTTATATGAATTGGCGTTCTTCAAAATATTTGTTAAATTTGAACTGTTTCTCAGAGATATTTTCCAAGTTTATTGTACAGGTGAAACTATATCAAAAAACTATTCACCTGAGAGAAAATTAGAATTTGAAAATGTTACGCATCTTGATGGTATATTGAAAAGTCAGCGAACATCGTACATTGATTATCTTGATAAAATTGAGAATTATTCTAAATTTATCTTTAAAAATGAAAAAAATCCATTTTCCCTGATCTTTGAAAATGCGAATTATAACACTTACTACTCCCACATGAAAATAATCAGAAATTACATTGCTCATGAGAGCAATGAGGCGAGGAAGAAATATCATAAAAATGTTATCGGAGAACATAAGGATTTTATAGAACCATATAAATTTTTAAAGGGAAAAAATAAAAAATTAAGTATTCCGCAATTTAGTCTATATGTCAGAGCAGTTGAAGAAATGACAAATATCCTTTTGGATCCTGCACCATATTTGAAATAAAAATATGACCCTGTAGTTGAGCGGACAAAGTTTGTCCGCCACACTCCACAAATTTTGTTGCCTCCTCATCGTTATGGTGCTTGAAAATAAAGGAATATCCTTATAATATCTCATTTTCCATACAGGACAGAACGGCTTCATGGAATATCGGTCTGTCTGCGAATATGAAAACTCGAAGATCAGAAAGAGAAAAAATCACGGATTTTTTGAATATCACCAACTCTTGAGAGAAAATGATAATCAGTGCCAGTCGTCGCACAGACATTCCTGCTTTTTATGCGAAATGGTTCATGAACCGCATCCGGGCCGGTTATTGCGCCGTACCCAACCCCTTTAACCGCAAGCAAATTTCCCACATTTCTCTTAAACCGGAGGATGTGGATGTCATTGTTTTCTGGACACGCAACCCGCGCCCCATGTTTCCCTACCTGAAAGAACTGGAGAATCACGGATATCGTTATTATTTCCTATATACCGTGTTGGCGAATCCGCGCACCCTGGACCCCAGTTCCCCCCGCCTGAGAACTTCTTTCAGAAATTTTCATGAATTGGCCGATCAGATCGGACCGGAAAAAGTAGTCTGGCGATACGATCCCATCGTGTTCACCCGGATGAGGGACAACATGCCCTGGCATCAGGACCTTATTATGTCCAGCCTGATAACCGACGTGGAATTTCATTGTCAAACGTACAAACATATTGCCCGAAATTTACGCGGCCATACCTCCCGCTCTGTGATCAGCATTATGCATAAGTATTCCAAGGCCAGCAAGCGTTTCAAGGAATTGGGCGAACAGGGGATTGAAATCATATCCCATGAGGATCTGCCAAAAGGTGAGTTTGGGCATCTCATGCGTGATCTGGCTGAAACTGCCGACGAAAACGGCATGGAAATAGCCAGTTGCGCTGAAGAAACAGACTTGCAGCAATATAATATCCGCCCCGGCAAATGCGTGGATGACGCGTATATCAGGGAGGTATTCGACATCGAAGTGACAAAAAGAAAGGACCCGGGACAGCGTAAAGCCTGCGGATGCGTGAAGAGCCGTGACATCGGAATGTATGACTCATGTCTGTTCGGATGCAAATACTGCTATGCCACCCGCAATTTCAAAAATGCCAGAATCAACCATGCCAGGCACAACCCCCTATCTCCCTCCCTGATAGGCTGGCATGACGCTCCCCCAAAAAACCAAAAAAAAGGAGTGCAAAAATGAAGCGAAGCGTAATTTTTGCATCCCTGGAAATGATCCTCATTCAT
>JAOZLU010001173.1 GCA_029934695.1 Desulfobacterales bacterium
GTTTCAATCCACGCTCCCCGTGCGGGGAGCGACCTAATGATGTGCTGGTTGGCACTATCACTCGGACGTTTCAATCCACGCTCCCCGTGCGGGGAGCGACCTATTTTGGCGGCAATGTATCCAATACATGTGCCGTTGTTTCAATCCACGCTCCCCGTGCGGGGAGCGACATAAGGACAGCCCCAACCCCAGGGTATGAGTTTCAATCCACGCTCCCCGTGCGGGGAGCGACGGATCAGGTCGGAGGCATGGGCGGACACTCGGAGGTTTCAATCCACGCTCCCCGTGCGGGGAGCGACTGTGCAAAATTTAGCAGCGTGAGACGGTGTGAGGTTTCAATCCACGCTCCCCGTGCGGGGAGCGACATCCCCGGATTTATCCACCTCCTTAATATCCGCCTGTTTCAATCCACGCTCCCCGTGCGGGGAGCGACTCGCCGGGTTCATCGGGTTCAACTTCGTAGTCGGTTTCAATCCACGCTCCCCGTGCGGGGAGCGACCCGGTTCCTGCCGGGGGACTTGGCGTTCACATGAGTTTCAATCCACGCTCCCCGTGCGGGGAGCGACGTTACCACCTCCGCTGGCTGAATGGCCTTTCATGTTTCAATCCACGCTCCCCGTGCGGGGAGCGACGGAAAGAAAAATCTTCTTGCAGGAACTTCGGAGGTTTCAATCCACGCTCCCCGTGCGGGGAGCAACTGAGGAAATGGCTATTGAGCAGAGGGCGGCAACTGTTTCAATCCACGCTCCCCGTGCGGGGAGCGACGAGGCGATTCCGGGGGCGGCGGTCTCGGAATCGGCGTGTTTCAATCCACGCTCCCCGTGCGGGGAGCGACCTGGGGGCAACCGAGGTGATCTTCCTCAAGCAGCGTTTCAATCCACGCTCCCCGTGCGGGGAGCGACTGTCCGGGTCCATATTCGGATACTCCCGAAAAAGTTTCAATCCACGCTCCCCGTGCGGGGAGCGACAAAGGATGGAGAGGCGTACTATGATATTTACACATTCCCCCGCTTTTAGTGGTAACTACTGGGATGGCACATTAACCGAATAA
>JAOZLU010000690.1:0-1715 GCA_029934695.1 Desulfobacterales bacterium
CATCAAACATCAAACATCAAACATCAAACATCGAACATCAAACATCAAACATCAATTTTTCCCAAACGGGGATATGATAGCCGCAAGGTTCAAACGCCACTCCCCATCTTTCCAGACCCATTTTTCTTTGACAGTTGTATCAAATTTAAAGCCCATCTGGTTCATCGTGTAATCAATTACGGCCCGCCCTTCTTTGCCGGATTCCAAAACTTCAACCTCTTTGACAGAAAATTTTTCTACACGGATATTCGCTCTCGTAATAAACATGTCCCGGCGGACCTTTTTTTTGAACTCATCCGTTGTCATGTCATAAACCACTCCCCAGTCAGTGTTGGCTCTGGCTTCCCATTCCTTATGAACCTTCTGGCTCAACGCCTCTTTGCTGTTGGAGACGGGGTTTGACGCAAGATATGCAACAGCAAACACAAGAAAAACGCATACAACAAAAATCAGGATTCTTCGAGAATAATTCATTTTTTTTCCTGAGCCTCCGATTGCTCTTTGATTAACATTTCGTAATATTCATAAGGAGTTAATTTAAACAACGCCTCTGCTTCTTTTTTCATTTTCTGCAATTCTTCATCTCTGATTTTTTTATCAATATCATCACTGGTTATTTTGATGACACTGCTGTCATACGGAATCCGGTCATTAAGGCTTATCATCATTTCGTCTCCGGCTTTAATAATCCAACCGGCACCGTCCGATGTTAATTTGACAGATCCCATGCGTTTTCCTATATAACCAGTTTCTATGATCGGCACTTTGCTTTTACCGGAACGTCTTGTTCTGCTCGGACCGGATATGGCCAGATCAATGCCATCCACATTGTCAACCAGCAGTGTCGTGGCATCAAACCCGCATTGAGAAAGCAGAATGACAATATCTGCCCGGGTTCTGACCTCGGGTACCAAATTTTTTAAGGCATTCCCAGGCGGAATAATTTCCAGTTGATCTGTGAACGGAGCTTTTTTTTCCTGAGCATGTTCATGATCCGCACTTTTATGCCTGTTTTGTGGGCAGGAACCATCGCCAGGGGGGACAGCTTTTTGATAAATTGAATTCAGGGGCATCACCCCGAGAATGCCCACCCTGACATCACCAATTGTTTTGATGACATACTTTTTCCCATAAGGAAGCCTGCTGTCCTTATGTACCAGATTTGAGGTGATCAGGGGAAAGGTAATAGTGGAACGCATTTCTTCAAAAAAGTCAGTACCGAGGGAAAGATCGCTCCACCCCAGGTTCATGGCGCCATAATCCATCAGGCCCATCGCTTTTAATGCGGTTTCAGCTATCTGTTTCCGATTACTGCCGCTGGCCGGGAAAAGATTGCCGGAATCCAGAAGAAGCACCTCGCCTTCATCATTTCGGGTCCAATTTGCAATGGTTGCGATTCGGGCCAGACCGCCCGATGTTTTTTTGCCGCCTCAGCCGTGAACCGGCGTGATATGACCCAGCAAATCACCAGAATAAAGTATGGTCACCGTCCGGTCTTTGTCAGCAAAACAGTTTGACGGCAAAAAAACAGCACACACAAAAATAAAAATAAAAAATTTCTTCAAAACATTCTCCTTAGTGGTTTTAGGTTTTAAGTTTTAAGGAACTGTGCCCGAATAACTTCCGTCCTGCCGGCTTGACAAATCCGGAAGGTGTCCCGGATTTACCAATCCGGTACGAGCGTAATGGGAATCCGGTACGAGCGTAATGGGAAT
>JAOZLU010000690.1:1815-3520 GCA_029934695.1 Desulfobacterales bacterium
AATCCGGTACGAGCGTAATGGGAATCCGGTACGAGCGTAATGGGAATTTTATTTGGTCAGCACGTCAGCACAATTCATAATTCACCATCCACCATTATTCAGAGTTGCTCCCATCATCCTAAGCCCATCATTTGTTCCCATCACATAAACCCCGCTTATGGGCTGCCCTTCCGCAGATTCAGCCTTCATATACCTGGCGGCCGGGGAAATGTCATCACCAAACAATCCCCTCATGCTGCTGGACAGTCGCTGGTTGGGGTTCAGGGATTTTGTCACAACGCTGATAATATCATTGTCACTGTTGAATAATGAAAAGGAGATATCTGTCGGCACATCCCCGGCATTCATAACCCCGATGCCTGTCCACCAAAGATCAAGATATGCAACATGGGGCAGGTACAATGATGATGAGGCAGCCGGGCCGAGCGGAAGTCCTGCAAGCCGGATTTCGTCGGTTGTTCCGTAAAACAGCACTCCGCTCAGAGGCTGGTTGTTTTGGGAAATAATTTTCACTGATGCAATTTCTTCAGAAGACATGCCGGAAAATATATCCGAGATTTCATTTGCAAAATTCTGCTTTGCCCTGAGTATGTGTTCGGAAACGTCAAGCAGGTTCCCTTCCCCGTCAAAGGCAGAAAAAAGGACTGTTGAATCTTCTTCCCCGGTATTTATGACAGCAATATCTGTCCGCCAGTACTCGTTGGAAACAACATGGGGCACCACAATCACCCCGCCCCTTTCCGGGGCCAGCGGCACAAGCGACCTTCCTTTGGGAACATAAGAGGAGGTCTGATATTCAATATAACCTGTCAGGGATTTCCTGGCACTCACTGCCGCGGCCCTTATGGTCTTGGCATCTGAGCTTAAAATGCTGATGCTGTCATCTTCCATTTTCTGGCCAGGAGTGAGATCAGTGGTGTCCGAGTCTATAAACAGGCCATCCTGATCATAAGACTCCCACAATATTTCCTCAGTCTGGTCTCCCACATTGATTATCCCCAAGACGGTCTGATTTGCCCATATCCCTCTGATGCCCAAATAGGGGAAGAAAATCTCTGCACGCGCCTTGTCACTTGAAATAAAATTTGACCCCAGCATCAGGTTTCCCCCGGGAGTTGCAACCTGAAGACCCATAAGCGGCACATCAGAATCAACCTTTATGTATCCGGTGCCGGTGGGAGGGAAAAGGCCGAAAGTTTTCTCAATCACCCCTAACAGATAACCGCGGGACAGATTGTTGTTATAGCTTTTCTGGGGAAAACCGTGTCTGTCTGCAAGGGAGATGATAATTCTGCCGACTTTGTTGTCATAAGGATTCAGCAGGGCAATTCCGCTGCTCCACTGGCCCGGAGGGTTGACAAGAAATATCCCCTGATAAGGAAGGTGGTGCTGGAAAAACAGATCACAGACCGGCTCTTCAGATGCTTTCACCGGGGCAATTTCAAAGAAAAAGGTTCCTTCTCTGTCATCGGCCGTGACTGTCTGCTCCCCGTTGCCGAGGGTTTCCTGTATCAGTTCCCATTCCGGAGTGTATGTCCTCAGATAAACATCCTTTTCATCTGTCGTATAGGCAGAGTCCTCCACAGCCACACGGATACTCAGTTTGTCCCCTCTTTTCAGTTCAGCTTTGAAATAATCGCTGTTGATGGCAATCAGTTTGTGATGACCGTTTGATAATGACGATGCAGTTTCAAAAGAATCATTT
>JAOZLU010001174.1 GCA_029934695.1 Desulfobacterales bacterium
AGAACAGCCCTGTGCAGGAAAGGCTCATCAGACTCGTCAGACAGGTCCCCACCCTCAATGATCAAGTTCTCGGATTGCTCCCATCCTCATTCTTGATCCAAATTGCCATCACCGAATACTCGCCGGAAAATCGTGTCAGTTCAATTCAATTTGTCGCTTCTTTGTCACATTGGATGCATGCAAATGCCGAATGATTATGGATTGATTCGAAATTCTCTGTTTCCACTGTATAAGAAGCAACTCTGGCATCCTCGTTCAGTCTGATGGCAATATCACGAACGATATCCTCCGCAAACTTGGGGTTGTTGTAGGCTTTTTCGGTAACATATTTTTCATCCGCACGTTTGAGCAGGCTGTACAGTTCGCATGAGGCCTCATCCTCCACCATGTCAATCAGCTCCTCTATCCATACGAGGCCGTTGGTTCTGACGGTGACTGCCACATGGGAGCGCTGATTGTGTGCTCCGCAGTCGGATATCTTCTTTGAGCAGGGGCATACGCTGGTGATGGGGACAACTACCCGGGTCAGTATGACCGGTGAGCGACTTCCGTTGATCTCACCGATGAACGCGACTTCATAATCCATCAGGCTTCTGATGCCCGAAACCGGTGCTGATTTGGTGATAAAGTAGGGGAAGGTCATCTTAATATATCCGGCCTGGGCATCCAATCGCCGGATCATCTCCGCAAGCATATGTTTGAACGATCTGATGGTGAACTCGTGCTCATGCATGCTGAGGAGTTCAACGAACCGGGACATGTGGGTGCCCTTGAACTGGTGTGGCAGTTCCACGGACATGCTGAAACACGCGACAGTATGCTGTTCGCCCCCGGAGCGTTCTCTGACTCTTACCGGGTATCTGATATTTTTGACACCGACCCTGTCTATGGCAATGTTGCGGGTGTCAGCGATATTTTGAACATCAGGCATGGCTGATAATTTGTTCATCTGTATTCCTCTGGATAATTTGATGGAACTCTAATGAGCCGGCTTCCGACAACAAAGAAACCCGGTTTCGATATAGTGCAACCATCAAAGTGTAAACTTAA
>JAOZLU010001175.1 GCA_029934695.1 Desulfobacterales bacterium
TCGGAGATTTTCTTGAGTTGGGCGGAAAACTGTGGGTCTGCGTACCCTGTATCAAAGGGCGCAACATCGAAGAATCTGACCTGGTTGAAGGATATGAACTGGTGGCTGCCGGCGTGTTGAACACCGAAGCACTCGAAGCCGATGCTGTTTTTAATTATTAGGGTTAAGGGGTTAAGGGTAAAGGGGTTAAGGGTTAAGGGGTTAAGGATTAAGAGGCCAGCCATTCTATCATGGTATCTTTCGGATGGCTCCACGAAGGCCGATGAAATGGGCATCATAACTTTGTTTGTTTTTCATCACGGTGGATACCATTTCCCACAGATGGCACAACGTGCCATGCCAGCTCCTTAACCCTTAACCCTTAACCCTTAACCCTTCACCCTTTTTTAACAGGAGGCATAAGAGATGGAACAGGCAAGCATTAATAACCCCCCGTATCGCATTAGCGATATTGTCGGGTTAAAAAAACAGGGGGCGGAAATCACCTGTCGCCCCTCTTTTGAAATACTGCCGGTTGATTTCACTCACCGGGACAACGCATTCCAGGCGTTTATATTTCTTTGCAGTTATTCCGGCAAGGTTGACGGGAAAGAATACTTGTTCAGAAAATGCTACGCACGCGGATGCCCGCACAACCTGTGTCCCCATGTGGCTCAGGCTGTCATGATCGCCAACCGATATTTGCAAAGGGATTATCGCAGACTGAAACAGGACGGTCTTGAGGTCGAAGAAGAGAGGCTGTTCAGTTTGGACGATATGATCATCAAATTTAAGGATTATACTGATGAACACGGCCCGACCCTTAGCATTGATGATTACATCAATATTGCAAAAGAGGGCAATGAGGTTTCTGTGGATGTTGATCTGGAATATGTCCCTGCAGTCGAACATTTTGCGAATCACAAAAATTCTCAGACCTTTTTGGATGGCAACTTTGCCGTGACAACTCTGGAGAAAACCCACCAGACCCAACGCTGTTTTTCATGCTATCCAACAGAAAATGAAGATGAAAAACCGCGCAGTGTTCAAATTGCCAATGAACGTCTGATC
>JAOZLU010000691.1 GCA_029934695.1 Desulfobacterales bacterium
AAAAAAAACCGACATCCTTTTATTTTTTACCACGAAACACACGAAAAAAAACCGGTTTTCTTTCATTTTTTTACCATGCCTTTCGTGGTTTGTATATATAAAGAAACACCTTCCGTGTGTTTCGTGTGTTTCGTGTGTTTCGTGGTTTATCTGATCCATCCAATAATGCAGAACTGCCGTATGACGAAAATATTCGCCTTCCCCTAAAACCCATATCCTTTGCAATTTTCACTTTTTCCGTCAGTCCCTTATCAAGAAGAGGCTCGCCAAGTCCGTGCCAGATGACATTCATACCGATCTTTCCAGTTTCCTGCCAATCTATGGCAACGAAATTTCACAGGGGGCGTTACTTTATGTACAAGATATTCCAGCAGTTCTTTCAGCAATGTTACATCCGCACCCCGCTTTTGCATGCGTTTCATATCCCGTCTGAAGCGATTCAAATAAGAGATAGTCAGCATATATTATATATTCAAATCCTTATAAAAATAACTTTTTCATCCCAGCACACATCAAACAGTATTCTGTAATCACCTGATCTCTCAGTCTGTAATCTGCTAAAGGATGAGCTGACAACCTTTTGATATTTGAAATATCAGGGAAGTCTGTCAGAGACTCTGCCGCATTCTTTATCTTTTTAAGGTGTTTTTTATCTATCTTGGATAAGTCTTTTCTGACACCTGCGGCATATTTTATATCAAACATCTCTCTGAATATCCTGCCATATTTCTTCGTGAGACAGAACCTCTCCCTCTTTTACCTGGGCCCGTCTCAGTTCTATCTCTTTTCTCAGTCGGGTGTATTTATCCTGTTTCAGAAGAATAGCCGCAAACTCTGCTATCTTTTTTTTATCTTCGTCCTTCAGAAAGGGTATGATTTCCATAACTTCTTCCATCAGGCATTCTCCTCTGTAAATCCAAATATGTTCAATGATTTCATTTGTGCGTTTGTCAAGGTGGGTTGCGGATTCCGTTTTTTACTGCGTAAAAAATCGAAATCCTCCACCCACCCTACAACCCGGGATTTTCTTATGTGCGTATGTCATCGGCGAGCCGATGTCATATGCTGCTCCTTTCGGACTAAATGATTGCAACAATACAGGTAATTCAGCATATAAAATATCCTTATATTATCTGCAACTCAGGCACCGGCACTGCAAATTTTCCGTCCCATTGTCTGCCCGAGGTATGAGCATGATCAGAGAACGTAATGCATTGTTCACAGATTCCGAATTCAGAT
Organism: Desulfobacterales bacterium; assembly: GCA_029934695.1. Taxonomy (GTDB): domain Bacteria; phylum Desulfobacterota; class Desulfobacteria; order Desulfobacterales; family 4be13; genus JAOZLU01. Next base: position 1,240 of record JAOZLU010000691.1, read on the forward strand.
CATCTTCCTGCTCAAAATCCTCTTTGCCGATTTGCTGATTTGTCATCTTCTGAAAAGAGAGAAAATCAGTCTGATACTTTTTTTCAAACTGCCGATTCTCCATGAGATATTCCGAATATTTTGCCTGGGCGGAAAGCATCAGCATGTCAAGACCGGCTTCTTCAATATTTGAATAATGTAAGGATTGAAGGATAACGCGGGATATCCAAATGCGGCACACGTTCACCTCCCCGTATGACCGCTCTTTTCAACGCAAGCTTCCCTGATCAAATTCTCGTCATCCCCCGAAAGATTCCGTCATTTCAACAACTCCTGATATTTTCTTGAGCCATGCAGTATTCTCAATATCAAAATTTCCTTGTCAGCTTCGTCAACCTCATAGAATATCAGGTAATTTTCAAATATCAGTATTCTGCAATCCCTGTCAATTCCTTTAGCTCTGCAACTGACACCCATATACGGAGATATAACCTGTCTCGCAGTAATCGTTCAAAAGCGGCAAAAAAAATCAATAATAAATAAATCTCTTATGAATTCCAATGCTTCATCTGTATCGGAAATATGTTCACGTTTCCACAGTATCTCCTCCCGAACAGCGGTATTTTTCCTGAGAAGTTTGAAGAGACTCTCGGTAAGATCATATCTTTTCTGAATTTCATCAAAAATTCTTATATCCACTCACGCTCTCCATTGCCTCGGAGAAATTTTCCGAGGATATTTTCGGCCTCATCCAATTTAAGCAGTCTGATTTTTTTTCTCTCCAATCGCACCTGCGCTCCTTTGAAAACCGTATAATCCGACATCTTTCATCTTATTTCTTCAACGACAACTGATTTGCTGTCCCGACAATGCTGTCATACTTATGTATTTCCAGATGGATTTCGGGTCAGAATGGCATACAGTTCAGGAAATCCCGAAAACTTTTGGACAGCTACCTATTCCTTAAAGGCCAATGTGGCAAAGATCGCTGATGCGGCATGACCTTTGCTCAGGATAAATCTGTCCCGAACGGGATCGGACGGTTTCTTCGGATCAACTGAAAGGGCGGCCCAATACGCGGCAACCCGCAATCTTTCAGCGCATGAGCCAGTTCGGTTATTGCAACAGCATTGGTCTGAAACCACTGACCCGGATTTTCCCAGCTCGGGGCAACCTCACTCTGAGCGGCAAAATTTACAATATACTCCGGCTGAAATGAATGAATCAGTTCAACAATACCGGCCATATCTTTGTTCAGATCCATCTGACAGAACCTGAATGCCGGATCCTGATGCCGCTTGTATGGCAAAAACAAAGCTTTCTTTTCCGGCATCGGCATGAGGATTGTCAAATCTGACATGGCTTCCTCTGACCCGTGTCTCTTCAAATCCGAGTCCGAGCAGCACATTTTCAAGCTGGCTGAATCTTATCTGCTGAGTCATCATGGGTGATATGTCCTTTTGACTGTGACAGTATTCTGTCCTTGTATTTCTTCCATTTGCGGACATCTTCCGTGCCAACGACATTTTACTCCCTTCAACAAAACAATACATCTCTGGATGACTAATTTATTTTCCGGCATTTTCAAAAGGATTCATCACTTTCAATTTCTTTTCAATAACCTGGCCGTGCTGCAAATCTTCACTGTAAAGGATGGTACATCCCGATTCCAAAGCAGCGGAAATAATCATACAGTCCCAATATGAAAAACCATATCTCTTTCTTATCTTCCATGTGTTCCAGACAATGTCCAAATTAAGCGGAAAAACCACACATCCTTCAGTCACTTCTCTGACAATCTGCTGTACATCTTCATCCGCCACCTTATGTTTCAGCAAAACACTCGCAAATTCGTTCAGAACCTGCACACTGACAACCGGTTTCGTGTCCAACGCATCCAACATTTCACTCGCAATTTTATTTTTGTCAGCCTCGTCTTCTTCTTCAAATTTTGCGTAAACCAGAATATTGGTGTCAATAAATATTTTATCTTTCATGCAGTTCTTCTCTTGTAAATTTTTGTATTTTACCGACTTTTATTTTGTTTTTCAAAAATTTTCCCAATACCTTGGTATTCTGATCGTCTCCACAAATTTTTTCACTGGCTGCCCCGTACTTTTGTTTCAAAAAATCATAAAAGTCCAAAATTTCAATCCGTGCCATTTCAGGCAGAATTGCTATATCCAATATGGTTTCCGAATTCTTCATATTCCATCCCTCAAAAAAAACTCTTTACTTCAATTTAAGGGACCCGGAAAAAACGCATTACCCCATGAAAGTTCGCAAGGAGTGCAAA
>JAOZLU010000001.1:0-25031 GCA_029934695.1 Desulfobacterales bacterium
CTCACCTAAGACTTCCATGAAATTTTCAATGGACATATCTGCTATTTTTGCTGCCCGTGACATATCTGGCTCATGCTCATTCCTGAAGCCCCAGTATATCATCGCACAAATAGCAATCTTCCTCCCTGACATTGGGATTGTTTTTCAGATACCCTTTCAGCCACTCACACGCGTCCAACAGCAAATTATCCATATCCATGTCCCATAGTCTGATACCCTCAGAGTTTCCAAACGCAAAAGTTTTGCCGTCAGGGCTGAAAGCAATGCTGTGAGCCGAAAGAGAAGTCTTTTTTGAAGGCACCCATATTTTAGAACCATCCTCAACATTCCAGAGTGTCAGTTTGTTATCGCCTCCTATCGAAGCGAGTATTTTACCGTCAGGGCTGAAGCGGACACTGTGAACACCGTATGAATAAGCTTTGAAGACAAATATTTCATTGCCGCTTGCCACATTCCAGAGGCGGATGGTGCCATCATCCCCACCTGATGCAAGACATCGGCCGTCAGGGCTGAATTTCACGCTGAGAACAGATTCTTTATGACCTTCCAACGCCCTGATTTCACTTCCTCTTGTTACATTCCATAGTCTGATGGCGCTGTCATCACCTCCCGAAGCAAGAATTCTGCTGTCAGGACTGAAATCAATGCTGAAAAAAGGACCGCCATTCCCTTCCAAGACCTTAATTTCTTTGCCAGTTCTTGTATTCCATAATCTGATCTTGTTGTCATTTTCGCCTAAGGCAAGCATTTTATTGTCAGGGCTGAAAGCCATGCTGTGAGCAGAATTCTTAGATACTTCTTTAAAGAGTTTAATGTCACTGTCGCTTTTCACGTTCCGCATTTTGATGGTGTCGTCAGCGATCCATGCCAGAATTTTACCATCAGGACTGAAACAGATGCCTGACACAGAAGAAAAAGGATCTTTCCATCGCCTGATTTCATCCTTTTTTTCCAAGTTCCACAGCCGAACAGTACCATCCTCACTTCCCCAAGCCATGAGTTTGCTGTCAGGGCTGAAGATTATCACGGGATCAGAATCCTCTTCCAACTTCAGAACATTATCTCTTTCTTCAAGATTCCATATTCTGATGCCCCTGTCAGCACCTCCTGAGATAAGTGTTTTACCCTCACGATCGAAAGCCACAGTGAAAACCTCACCGTTATGCCCCCTCAAACTCTTTTATCTTGCGGCCGTCTTTCACATTCCAGAGCCTGACACTGCCTTTATAATCTCCTGATGCGATAGTTCTGCCATCAGGGCTGAAAGCGACGCTGTAAATCTCACCGAAAGTGGAAAATTCTTTTCCAAATTCACTTTCTTCCTCAAATTCCCTTATAATATAAGGGCGTTGTACGTTCCATAGGATAATTTTTCCGTCAGTATCTCCTGATGCAAGAAGTTTTCCATCGGGGCTAAAACTGACACTATAAACAGGGGTAGGAGAGCCCTTCAATGAAGGCTTGATTTCACGGCCTTTTTTTACATCCCATAAGATGATTCTGTATTCAGAAAAAAATTCCGTTGAACGAAAATCACTCAGAGCCATAATTTTAGCATCAGGGCTGAACTGAAGAATTCTGACAGGACAGAATTTTTTTTTATTTTCAAATATTCCGATTGTCTCACCGTCTTCCACATTCCATAGCCGGATGCTTCTGTCATCACCTCCTGAAACCAAAACTTCAAGTGCCGGATCATGTCTTCTGAATTCCTTCTGATAGGGAAATCGCTGATTCGAGTTAGAGATAAAACGGATGCTTCTGACTGCATCTGAATGACCTTCCAATTTCCTGATTTCCTTGCCGTTTTCCAAATTCCACAACCTGATGGTCTTGTCTGAACTTCCCGAAGCCAGCAGTCCGCTTTGGTTCGGACTGAAACTGACGCTCCAGATCACGTCAGAATGGCCTGTCAATTTTCTTATTTCCTTGCCGTCTTCCAAGTTCCACAACCTGATGGTATTGTCCGAACTTCCCGAAGCCAGCAGCTTACCATCAGGACTGAGGCTCAGATGATTGACAGCGCCTTCGTGGCCTTCCAATATATTCTTCTCAGAAGTTTCAGCCATGACTTCATGAAAAGCGAATATAAGCCGATGTTTCAATTCTGCTGGCGAACCGTCTTCTGAAGACAGGCCTGCTTTGACAAGTGCAGTCATTGCTTCCAGTTTTTCATTTGAGAGGAAAAGTGCCCGGGAGGACTGCATAAAAGCTTCTGTCGCATTTATTTTTGCCGCCCGGTTCTCCTGCTTTATCTGGTGTATGCCGAAAACCAGGGTCAGGATAAACACGATTGCAAAGGCAAGCCCAAATATGAGCTGCCATTTTTTTATCCGGATTATGTCTTTTTCCGCTTTCCTCCGCTTATCCTTCTCTTCTTTCAACAACTGCCCGCCCTCTTTCTCGCGGATAAAATCCACGAGATAATCATGCACAACAATCTGATACCACCTGTGATCTTCGCTGCGAACAAGATTCACCAGCATGGACTCGACCAAGATATCCAGAATCAGGTCCAGTTGCTCATCTTCAATTTCAACATCCTCGTTCCTTAGTTCGCTTAAAAGCTCATCCCGGGTTTTCAGAGGGCGGGTATTTTTTTCACCCGTGAGCAGATACAAAATCCGCCAAGTTGCCTTTTCATTTTTCTGCCCACAGTCGTGGACCACTTCATTGAGAAATCCTTCAACCAGCTTCTCCTTGGGCTTATCTTCATTCTCATATTCTTCCAGAGTTTTAATCTTATTGTCCTGAACCTGGGAACCGATAATCTGTAGCTCAATAGGCCGAACACCATCTGAATCTTCCGAGAGGTCTTTCACGATTCTGTTGATCAGATCCTCTTTTAACGGGAAATTGCCGCGCTCAGTCAGGAGTTTGATAACGGATTTGGCATGTTCACGAGAGAAATTTCCCAAGTGGACGCGAAGATTCCGGGCAATAATGTCGAATTCTACCCGGCCCTCGCATTCCAACAGGTAATGAAAATAATCCTCCCGCAGAGACAGGATAAACTTCGCACAGCGAGACGCGACCAACTCCCGTAGAAAATGATAAAACCCTCGTCTGCATTCCGGATTGGGGTTGACAAAAAAGAACTCCTCAAACTGATCAAAAATCAGCACCGGCATAAAATTCTGTTTCTGAATCCTCTCCAATTCCTCAATTATGGATTTCGGTGAGTCAGGCTGTCCTTGGATATTGAAATCCGTGAACCGCTCAGAGGTTTCAGCCAACGCGTCCCACAGTTCCCGCCCGAGTGTTTCCAGCCACTCCTTGTAATTTCTGACCATCACCGGGATAGCTATGTATTTACGCGGCCCCCCCTCGATTTTACTCTGCCCAATCCGAGTCTGCTTAAGGAGAGGTGCAAGCCCTGCTTCCAGGATAGAGCTTTTTCCCACTCCTGAATGACCGTGAAACACGATCACATTACATTGGGGATCGTTGAGCTTTTGAACCAGCTTGTCAATGTCCTCATCTCGTCCTGATGCGTTGATTTCCTCCGCCATATTGATCTCGCCACTGCTGGCCCAACGCCGGGGCTTTAATCGGCCCACGCCAACAAAGGCCCGAAGCCCGAACTGCTGTTCAAGGGAATTCCGCTCCTGCTTCATCTGGAATGCCTCGCGATACAGCCCCTGCTCATAATAAACAGCATTCAGCAGTGTCAGAAATCTGCTCCAAAATGTCGGCTCAAAACCGGTATCCTCGTTTTTTTTCGTGGTTTCGGACCCTTTAATCGTCTTTTTAATCTGATCCAATACCTCGGAGGCTTGGGACAAAAACCGCTGCTCTGTCGGACAGAGACTATCCAGCAACTGTTGCGCCAATTGTTCCGCGGTTTTCCAATCCTTGCGATGTGATGCTGTTTCCGCTAAAAACAGATAACATTCAGCGCACTCGCTATTATTGCCGCAGGTCTGATTCAGTTCAAGGGCTTTTTTTGCTGTTTTTTCCAACTCATTCCAATCTTTCAGTTTTTTGAGTACATGACACAGATCGCATATACATCTTGCCGCGACTTCCTCATGTGCTTCAAGCGCGATGATACATTCCTGCAAACAGGATTTGGCTTTTTTCAGTTCTCCTTTTTTCTCATGGCACTGGGCCATGAGTTTCAGAAACACGCCCTGTGCCTCAGGCGGGCCAGCCTGTTTCCAGTATTCAAAACTTTTTTCATAGAATCTGAGGGCAGCATCTGTATCTCCCTGTTCGTGTATGCCCTGGATAAATTGGAAATCAGCGTGAAGTTCCAGGGATAAATCTGCTTTCCGGCATTCCACATCCTTGAGAAAGAGTTCAAACTCACGTGGGGATGACAAATTCGGGCGACAATGTGCCTGCCTGTCTTCATCCTGTGTCGTTTGGAGGTGCGGGTTTAAAATTCCGGTAAACTCGCGGGCAGCATGATCCTGTAACGTGCCAAAAAGTTCGTCATCCGGGAGTTCAAAATGGACAGATGCGCCTGTCCAGTTCTTAAAATCCGGTGCGAACCGGAACAGCTTTTGCAGGATATCGTCATCAATCCAGAGAATAAGGGGAAAAGGAAAATGCTCCTGAAATATCTCCCTGTCCCGGTTGGCTCCTCTTAACATATCTTCAGAATGCTTTGAGGATTCAAGCCCCAGAACCATAAGCGATTCTGGACGATCTTCCTGAACAGCGTCCGAAATGGCGCGCCAGAGGTGTTTTTCCCAAGTGGGAAGCTGTATTTCCTGAATCTGAATTCCCGCACGTTTGTGCAACTGTTCAAGAATCTGTGATCTCAGCCCATCGTAATTGCAGCGTGCAAAGATCAGGGAAAAGGTTCCGGCTGATGCTTCCAGCGCAAATGCCAGCTCGGAAAGAGTTTCATTCATCTTTTCTTCATTCATCGCGTTCACCATCAGGAAGAGTGCCAAAATCGTGTTTTGACACTCTCTCATGTTCCATTACAAGTTGTGTCAGAGGATAAAAATCAAAACATTTCGGACGGGGTTGCAAACCCCGTCCGGCCCGGTGTTTTGACACCCTCTCATGTTCCATTACAAGTTGTGTTAGAGGATAAAAATCAAAACATTTCGGACGGGGTTGCAAACCCCGTCTGGCCCGCTCTGATTCTGCCAGTCATAGCCTTTCTGCCGGACGGGATTTACAGCCCCGTTCGCAACAGATGGCCTGATCACGGGTTTAATTCTTTTGCATCTTTCAAAATCGGATTCACCTCAAACCATGAGCCTTCCGAAGGGTCACGATATTCAAGAACAAAGAGATTCTGCAACAACTGATAATATTTTCTATGTTCCTGGATCATCTTATTTTCCCTCACTTTTCTGAGCAGTTCCCATCCGTCAGGCACATCCAGCACCCCCAGACGCCAATCATTTCGAGTCTTTTGAACAACATGGGCCAAGCTTTCACTGGAAATTGGCAGATGCCTCTCTCTCTTGATACAATCCTGAAATAATACCATCAGATTCCGGGCGTGACCACCGCTGACCTGGCATAATGCATCCAAAGTTTCCGGGGTGTCAAAGATTTCAGTGATACGCTCCAGTCTCTGCCTTGCGGTTTCATAAGGGAATGCCCGGGTCAGAACCATCTGGCGCAACAATTCCATGCCTTCCTGATTTTCATCTCCATTATTATGGCGAACCGGTATCATCGGCAATACATAGTAACCGTCAAATTTGTGCTTGAGTTTTACCGCTGTGGTTGAAAAAATCAGTCCAAACGGAAATGTGTAAACCACATGGCATTTCAGGAGCTTTAACTGTTCGCCCCGATCTATGAAGAGGTTTTGGGATTGAGCTTTTCCTGATGAAGCGGAAATCTCTCCCATTCGATCCATGCCGTCAACAATGATCACAAGCCCTTTTTTGCCTTTCTTTTTAAGGGAACTGACCACAGGTTCAATCAGTTCCTGGTTTATGGCCTCCAAAATTCTGTTTGTATCCGGGTCCAGATGCTCGCGCAATGTCCCTCGGAAATCAGGGCTGTCTTTTGCCTGTTTCAACAAGTCACCGAAAATTTTAACAATACCCCGGATACTGATCCCCACGGTTTCCAGACCTGGTATGGGAACCCCGACCTCATTGACGATCTTTTCTATCTTGCCATACATCCCTGCGATATACTCTCTGATCTGTTTTGCGCTGATCTGTTGCTGAGGGATCATATCTCTCAGTTCATCCTCCCGGATCACTTGGCGGGCCATGAGGATCAGGATATCAACCACTCCGAGGTCTCCCATTTCCAGATGTTTGTCAGATTCAAAGTGAACTACATGGAACCCCTCTTTCCTTAATCGGGATCCGAGAGTGAGGAGTTCAGTGGATTTCCCGCATCCCATGTGTCCTGTGAAAAGCTGACAGGTTGGGATATGCGGATTCCATAACGCGATTTGGTCATATATTTTGTCAACTGCCTGTCCCTCTCTCACAGGGGAGAAATCAATATAATACCGATGCGCCAGCGGGTCACCGATATCCAGCGGCATATCTGGGTGGCAGACCCGGTACAGTGCGGTTACTTTTGCCCTTTTAATCTCTTCCAAGCTCGCGTCCGGATGAGACTTCTTATATAGCGGGCAGTTTCTTCATCAATGGACATGTTTGTTGTCTCCTTTCCTTTAGAAAATTAAATAATATACCCGAAAATATAGACTCGAAAATGTAGGGTGGGTGGAGCGAAGCGGAACCCACCAGACCAACAAATCGCCGAGTATTTTAATCCTGCGGGAGTTGAAAAAGGTGGGTTTCGCTTCGCTGCACCCACCCTACATTCCTGTGCCCACATTCCTGAATTGCCGGATATTTCAATCCTGCGGGAGTTGAAAAAGGTGGGTTTCGCTTCGCTGCACCCACCCTACATCCCTGTACCCACATTCCTGAAGCGCCGGATATTTTAATCCTGTGGGAGTTGAACAAGGTGGGGTTCGCTTTCGCTGCACCCATCCTACATTCTGCAACACCTACCATTTTTTGACAACCTCAGTATTGGTGTAATAAAACGTGAGAACATCCTGATAAACTGATCCATTTTTCCCCATAAAATTCGCACCCCATTGGGATAGGCCCCGGCCATGTCCCCAACCGTGTCCTTCGATATAATAGGTATTTTCTCCTGTTTTTTGAATATCAACCAGGATTTCTTTAAGTCTCAGGCCCTTTTTGCTGCACAGGAATCTCCGCACGGTCTTGGTGTCCCGGATGAAATGGGAGCCATTGTCGCAGTCAAACCGAATTTTCATCACGCGGCCAGAAGGCCCGCGTTTGATGATCTTAACCGCTTCAAGTCCTTTGCACCGGACCGGCGTGGCACGTCGCAGGGCAGATTCGATTTCCGAGATCGTGAACTGTTCTGACCAGTTCGCGGTTCCGTCGGTGGCGCCGAGGCTCAGGGGATCATTCTTACCGGCAAGATAGGGTTTTGAGCGATCATTGAACAAGGTTCTGACATCAGCGGTGTGTCCCCCGCTGTTGGAACTGTATTCGGCAAACACCGGACGGCCCTTGTGAATCATAATGACCCCTTCTGTGTCCTGAACAGCTTTTGAACTTCTCTCATGCTCGGTGTCAACACCGCCATAACACTGGCTTCGGGGATCGTCTCGCAGGTCGTAGCGTTTATTCTGCCGGTGCTGGTTCAGGTAAAAGGCATAGGTGCGCGCTGCAACAGCCTGAGCTTTCAATGTTTCCATTGGCCAACTCGCCCTGGATTCATTCGGCACCACAGACATAAGATAATCTTCGATGTTCAGTTCGTTGATCACCCGGAGCTTTCCCCCTTCCACCCTGACTTTAGCCTCTCCTCTGACCTTTTTCTTTGAACTGCCGGCGATGATCTCCAAAGGAGCATTACTGTCAAATACAAGCTCCCAGACTTCGAGAGCCTTTCCATCAAGAATGATGTCGCTTCCCGAGGCTTTCACACTGAATTTTTCTCCGCATCCGAATTTTTCCGCACAGACTTGTGAACCCACAGAAGCGTTGATTCGGAGATGATTTCTCTGGATAGACAGCTTGACCCGCATCCGGGGTGTCTGTGAGAGTTTGACCGTCACAGGAGGCTTTTCAACATGCGGATCCGGCAGTTTTACAACAGGGCGTTCTTCCGGCCCCGGCTTCACAACAGGTTTCTGAACAGGCGGTTTTTTGTCAGCCTGAACAGGAATTTTTTTAAGAACAGCTTCGGCCTGAAAGCGGAATTTTCCTTTGGGAAAGTGTGTCACAGAACGATTCAGCACATATTCTGCCTCTTCAAAACGGTTCATTTCAAATAACAGCAGGCCCTGTTTGTAAATAGCGGTTTCGGCTTTTACAGGATAATTCTGCTCAATGTCCTGATAGATGAGCAGGGCCTGATTCGGGGCATCCAGGTAAATCGCCAGCAGGCTTGCCTTGGCCAGCAGCGCATCAGTGATCGTCTTATTACGGGACGACATCACAAACGCGGCATCATAACTTTCCAGAGAATCAAGATATTTTCCCACTTCAATCAGATAATGGCCCTCATTAATATAAAAACGGGCCATGGCCTCCTGATCCATATCCACTTGGGCATATACATCTGACATGCAAAAAACAAACAAAGACAAAACAATTTGAATAATTCTCTTTCGGCAGTAATTTTTCATCATGGGTCTGATCCTTTATTTGATTGTTTCTTCAATATGTTTTTCAAGAAATTTAAGTCCTTCATCCCGGGAATTCAGTCGGATGCCCTGCCTGACATATTCCAGGGCCTCCTGGTTTTCCCCGAGATTGAGCAGAATCTTGGCATACATCCGGTAAAATCTGAAATCATAGGGATAGGTGCGGATGGCCTTTTCCAGTGTCTCCCTTGCCTGGGTGTCCAGCCCCATGGCCTGCTGTGTATAGACTATATACAAAAAGCAGTTCCTGTCCGATTTGAGTTCCAGGGCCTCAGTCAGATAGCGAAGCGCGTTGCCGAATATTTGTTTCTGGAAAGCCTCTTTTCCCATCCGGGCATATTTCTGAAACTGTTTTTCCCACTCCTCAAATCGTTCAGCTTCTTTCCTTTCTGTCGGTTCACGGCTTTTCTCTGCCTCTTCAGACATGGGAACCGAAAGGCTGTTCTGAACGGGTGAGAGATTGCCGGCCCTGTCAATGGAACGAATCCTGTAATAACAGGTGGTCCCGTGGGCTGGGCTGTCATCCAGAAAACGGGTTTCCCCAGTACGCGCCAGCTTTGTGTAATCTCCCACCGGCTGTTCGCTTTTTTCAATGACAAAGCCCTGTATATCATCGTCTGCCAGAAAATTCCAGGATAAATGGACCCCTTGGCTGTCCACCTGAGCCTGCGGGGTTTTCGGGGAGGCAGGCGCCACTCCGTCTATGATGATATCGCTGTTTGGCTCATACCAGGTCCGATGAAGTCCGCCCGGGGCTTTCAGATGGATTTCAAGCTGAAGATGTTCGGCCGCATCGCCTCGTTTCACTGTATAATGCCCTTCGTATTCACCCGGGCCTGTCTGATTCATGGAGATGTTCGTTTTGTAATCCCCAAGATTGAAAAAGCACCTGATATTCTCATCAGCGCTGATACGCACGGATATTTTCGCTCCTTTTCCAAAATACTTTTTATCCACATTGGTCTTCACCGAGGAGAATGCCGGAACTCTGAGGCTGTCCGGGCATGGTGGGAAATTTTCAAAGAGCTTCCATCCCCATTCATAAACTATATATAACGCATCTGTTTTCCGGCAGGCTCTTCGGCAATGGCTTCCACAAGGGCGGCCGCGGCACTCACCGGCCCGGTAGGCAGGGAAAGTTTCTGCGCTGAAGCGGTCTGGTCCCATTTTCTGATATTGTTGCCGGAAGCATCTGTCAGCCTGATCCCAGCTCCTATGCTGAAATTATTGTAAACAAGATGCGCTTTTACACAGGTAAGATGATGGACCGTGATACGGATAATGCCCTGGACAGAAAGCTTTTCACAGATAACCTCGGTTCCCTCGGTTTTCCAGCTCTCACCCTGGGCAGATATTTCCGTGAGCATTCTGTCCACAGTGTTCGCAGGAATCACCTCATATCCTTTCCCAATTAGATGATTGCATGTCACTCCCCTGATGAGTTCAAGAAGAAAATCGCTTTCCAATTTATCTAAGCAGGCAAATGGATTCTCATAGGATGCGCTGCGCTCTGTTTCATAAATCGGGGGCAGCACAGCCAGTCTGTGCGGGAAAGGTTTCTCCATTTCTGAGGGAGTCGTGTTTTCCAGTCCCGGCCTTTTGAACGGCTCCGGGATGCATGCGGAAAGCAGCCCTCCCACTAAAAGGAGACAGGCGGTGATGGCTATAAAAGGGACTGAATTTGTTTGATTAGGAAGATTCATTTTGTCATAAATGAACTGGAGGAAATGGAGACAGGCGAAAAACCCGGGTTTTTTTTCGGACGTGAATTCTCCAGAACCGAAAATATGACAGCAGCTCAGAGGATGAAACAGATATCCGTTCCATTCTGAAATTCGCTGTCATATCTGATGAAAGCGGGCGGCAAATTACTTCAGCAGAAAAACCACCCTTGCACTGGCAAGCATGTTCGTCTTCTGGTTGCTCTCAAAGATATCCCGTGCGTCCTTGTCGCTGACCACAACATCGGTCCTGCTCTTCAGGTGCTCCGTGCGGATCATCAGCGGATGTTTGCTGCCGGTATTCTCAAGAATGGCTTTGGCTTTGGCCTCATCCGCGGCAAACTGAGCAGGTCCGAGATCAATCAGAAGCTGCTGGGAAACCATGGAAGGCTCATATATCACCCGGCCCTTTGCATCCAGGATACGGTTTGCAAGGGCGGGCTGGAAATCACTGAGTTTTCGGGCATCAACAATCAGCCCGTCATACGGCTTTGGTTGCGGGGAAGGTGTCTTATCCGCCGGTTCCGTCTTGGTAAGCACCGCATGCTCTGCTCTGAATGGCTCGGCTTTGGGCATGTACTCCCGAATTACAGGATAAGCCGCATCGTAAATGCCGCCTTTCCCACGCAAATCTATCTGCTGACATACTTCTGCATGACCATCAGAGTAGAATTTTTCTCCGCAGGAACGCACCCCGTGCAAAGTCCCCTGAATACGCCTTTCAATGGTATCCTTCACCAGCTTGTTTAACTCGCTCGTTGTGCTGTTGGAAATATGGATTCCCTGTGTCTTGCCCACAAGCTTGCTTTGTGCGTCCAGTTCCGCTGCTTTGATTGCCTGGTATCGTTTCTGGCCCGGGGCGGAAGTACCGACCGCTGTTACAACTCCTTCCAGAAATATTTGTTTCTGATCCTGGGCGGAAAAGTCTTGGGCATACGCAGTTGAGAAACCCAGCAAAACGATAAAAAATATGAAACCGATTCTTTTCATTGTCATCCTCCTGTTCATAGTGACTTCAAAAATTCCAGAAGTCTGGTTTTGAGTTGCTGGCCCTGATTTTTGTTTCGCTCCCACTCTGCTCCGGCTGGATTGTCAAATCGGAAATGGCTTGGATTTGCCAATCCAAGCCGAGCAACGTGGCTCAAATGAAAATCATGGCCGGTCTGCCATCAGTAATTCATAATATCCCTGAGCCGCGTGATTGCCAGAAGCAGCTCTGCGCCGTTCACACTGTCATTGGGCCGAAACGCGCCTGAGAGGTCTGTTTTCATCAGGTTCCTGCTCACACAGGCAAGCACCGCATTATACCAGGAAACTGATGTGGAAACATCTGGAAAAGGTGAGTGATCCTGGGAAAAAAACTTTGTGGACGAAGTTTTTCCTTCTGTCAGTTTAATCAGGACATCCTCCAGGACAAAGGCCAGCTCTTTTCTGACAATGGGATCCTGGGGATAAAAGAGGTTTGCCTTGGTTGTGGCATCGTGCCGGGGTTCAAGTCCCCGCACCTGCCATTTCAGCACCGTGACAATTTCATCTTTCAGGGGATGGTCTGTCACATCTGCGGGGATAAAGGATGGCTTGGGATCGTCTGTTCCCGGATCAGGAATTCTGCCGGAAAAAAGCTTGCTGATCTTTAGCTCGTCAACAAGCAGTGCAGCCACATCAGCCCGTAGTACCTCATCTTTGAACGCGATCTGTTTCGCTGTTCCTGAAAGGGTGTAATTGCTGGAGGCCAGCTTGATTTTCTGGAGCTTCTCATAAATTTTCCGTGCAGGCTCACGCCATGTTTCCGCGCTGGAGCTGACCACCTTGTCCAGCATATCCTCCCCTTTTCTGAATTCCCCGGCTTTCAGGTATGCCTCTCCCATGAAATAATGGGCTGCCTCCTTGGCTCGATAATAAGGAAGCTTGTTCTTATCCAAGTCCTCATCATCAATATCCACTGCATCCTCATAATAATCCTCTGCGTCCTCCAGCCAGTCCTCAGGCTGGGCATGGGTCATTACACGAATACCGGTGACAAAGGTGATGAATGTCTCATCATCTTTATCTGATTCTGATTTCGCCCGCTTTAATGACTGCAAGGCTTTTTCCACATCCACCGCGCGGTGTTCCTTGTCGGTTTCCTTTTCAGAGCGGAGGGATGACACAAGGGCCTGCCCTGCAATGGCCGGCGAAAAATTGCTGTCAAGGTCCAACGCCCGTTTGAACCGGGTCCCGGCACCGTCAACGTCTTCCTTTTCCACAAGCTTCATGCCTGTGAGATAATGTTGGACAGGGGTGTCTGTTTCTGATACCGGCTCAATCCTCGGACCCGGGCTGCAGGCAGCCGCGGTGAAGATCATGAATACCAGCATAACAAGATTCTTCTGATTCATTTTCAACTCCTTTCCTAATTTTTAAAATTAAGAAAATGTCTGTCACCTGGAGTGCCAAACTTGCAGTTTGGCAGAGTGCAGACCGGGGATTCTGCCACTCCTTTTTATTGTATGCGAAACTGGAAGTTTGGCACTCCTTTTTGTTGTATGTCTTATTTTGGCGGCAGCAGTTCCGGCCTGTACTCAAAGTGCATGGTATCATAATGATACCATTTACCGCCCCATATAAATCCATGTTTCTCAAAAATCTCAACAAGCTCAAGCGGGATACGGTTCTTATATCTCATGGGCTTGTCCCATTTCCAATAATTTGCAACATCTGTGTTGATATCAAAGGCAATCCCGAAACTATGCGCGCTCAGGCGATTCGTCCCCGATATCTTCCGCCAATAATATCCCCCTGCGGGATTATTCACAAAAGGATGCAGTTCTTTCCGCTTTTCCAATTCCTCTGAAATGGCCCGGAGTTTTTTGTCCACCCCGTTTATTGAGGTCATCCAGACTTTCTTGTTCACGACATTCGGCATCCAGCGAATTTGCACCAGATGTTTTTCAACTTCCTTTTTCGTGCTGCCATACATCTTCTTAAAAAAAGGTTCATAGCGGACACGGCCCGGGTCAAAATTTTTTACAGGGGGGACATCATAACCATCCAGCCCTGCAGGATAGACCATTTTGAACTGATCTTCCAGGTCCGGCGAGTTCAGAAGCGTATTGAAATCCTTGGGCTTGCCATCATCAAAGCGCATTTTGGAGCGGTCTTTCCATATCAGGGTGTTGTTCAGTCCGTTCGACAAAAACTCCGGATAGGTCCTTAAAAGCGTCCTTAACCCCATGGGCGTATCATCCTGACCCTGCTGTGGAGGTTTCGCATATTCCCGAGGGGATTCCGAAGTCCTGTCAGAATTTGACGGGGCTGACCTCCAAAGGGATTCCAAAGTGTTCTGGAAACGCGTGATGCATTGGATATTATATCTCTCTGTGTCTGATAAATGCTTCTGATAAATACGTTCCGCATCCTGAAGCCGGAAGGGGATATTCCTGTACCAGTCCTGCCCCTCAAAGTATTTTTTTACTCTGGGCTCTTCAAATTCATAGCCGTGTCTGGCATAGATTTCGTTCAGCATCATGGTCAGTTCCTGTCTCAGCAAATCTGCCAGTTCCTTGTCTGTCAGTTTTTCCAGGGAGGTCTGGGGGTATCTGCCAGGAGGATATTTCGGATTCTGAGAAATGCTTGCCACAGGGGTCTGTTTGCCAGATTCCAAAGCCTTAATCAGTTGCACGTTATAAAGCTCTGTCTCCGAAAGGAATGAAGATGCTTTGGCATTTTTCGGAATCCGCTGATACCATGCCTGGGATTTGAAATATCGCTTCATTTGCCCTGTCCTGAATATAAAGCCATGCCTTGCAAATATTTCGTTTCGCATTATTTTTAATGACGGAGAATCCAATCCGCGCAGCTCGTCCGGGTTCAGCTTTCTCAGAGATGTATGGGGATATTTCCCGGGGAGATTCTGATGGCTGTCAAGTCCGTGGGAATTTGGGGCAGATGTGCAGCAGGTGGCTGTGAAAAACAGCAACAGATACAGACAGCCAAAGAAAAAGTGTTTTATCATTGGATAATTTCTCATTTTATTCATACTCTTTAATCAGTTTGATATTATCAGATTCTATTGTTGTCAGGGGGCAGCAGTCCTCTCTTTTGGGAATGTCCTGATACCATTGCTGTCCCCCAAAATACGCTTTCATTGTATCGGTTTTGAATATGAAACCATGCCTGGCAAATATCTCATTTCTCATGATACTCAGTTCTCTTTTGCTGAGTCCTGTCAATTTTTTTAACTCCGCCCGGGTCAGTCTTCTCTGTGAAGCCTGGAGATATTTGCCGGGCACCCTGTCTGACGCATCTCCAGGAAAAGGCTCTTGGAGCTGAGGATCCAAGTAGGTTTGGGGCCTGGAATAAGGCACGCTGCTTTCATTAGTTTGTGTCTTCCCGCGGTCCCTGGCAACGACCGGCCGGTTTTTGCCGAACCAACGGGCTTCATATTTTCTTATCTGGGCAATATTCTCCTGTTCTGTGGCTGAACAGTAATGCTCATAAATGAGCTTGTTGTCTGCCATGCTTCCGGGCGTGTACCAGTCCTGGCTTTCAAAATACGCCTTCATGTCAGAGGAGTTGAACACAAAGCCGTGCCTTGCAAATATTTCGTTCCTCATGATCCTCAGCTCCTTTGTGCTGAGTCCCGCCATATCGTTCTCTGTCAGTCTTCTCTGGGAAGCCTGGGGATATTTGCCGGGAAGGTAGTCCTGCTGTGAAATATCCTCTTTTTTCTCTTCCTGTGGAATATATGATGCCTTTTCTTCTCTCTGTTTTCTACGAAAATCTTTGATGGATTCAATATTCTCCTTTTCCGTGTCTGACAGGTAATTGCTGTATATGATGCCGCTGTTCTGAGATATCTTGGGGAAACTTTGATACCAGTTCTGCCGGTTAAAATATGCCTGCACTTTGGGACTTCTGTTGAACTCATATCCGTGTCTGGCAAAGATTTCGTTGATCATGATGCGTAGGTCCCACTGGGTCAGTCCCTCCAGGTCAGACCTTTTCAGCGTTCTTTCTGATGCCTGGGGATATTCTCCCACGAGATAAAGGGAAGTGAGTCCCCGGGTTGTGGACTTTTTACGCTCAAGGGTTTCAAACAGCCTTTTGCCTTTGACAAACATTCCCTTCCATTTTCTCTCCTCCAGGTTATTTTCCTGAACCCCGTCATTGTTGGATGAGGAATGAATGAATCTTGTCCTGCCAGACTTCACTGAAACCACAAGCCCCACATGCCCGATAGGCCAGTCAGGGGTCCTGAAGAATACCAGATCTCCTTTTTGAAGATTGTCCAAAGTCACGTCCCTGCCCTTGTGAAAATTGGCCTGCTCTCTTGAAACCCTGGGAATGTCAATCCCGGCTTTCCCGAAGCTCTTCTGCATGAGGCAGGAGCAGTCTATTTTGGATTTGTCGCATCCTCCGAATTTATAAGACGCGCCAGAGTATTCTCTTGTATTCTGGATAACACGGTCTATTTTGTCCTTTGGATAAAATTTCTGTACTGCCGCGTCCGATGATGCGGTAAATAAAAAGATGATTATTGCTGATATGAGCGTTTTTTTCATTTCTGTCCTCAGCTACTGGGAGTTGCTTTCATATTGACTGATTATATTGATATTATGTTTCTCTATGCCTGACAGATAGTCTTGATAGAGGGTTTTCCCGTCTGTGGTTGTTTTGGGGATATCCCTGTACCAGTCCTGACCATTGAAATATCCTTGCATCTCAGGATTGATATGAAATATGTAGCCGTGTCTCGCAAATATCTCGTTTCTCATTATTGCCAGTTCCCAGCGGTCCGAATTTGTCAGGCCCTTCAGGTCTTTTTCGGTCAAATTTGCCCGGATAGTTATGGGCATGAGGGGTTTTATTTGTCTCAGCTTCCCTGGTTTTGATGATAATGGCTCCGACATGCTCATCTGTCTGAAACAGCCTTTTCCCTTTCTTGAATTGTTTCCTCCATTTTCCATTGAGATAATTTTCTTTTACCAGTCCGTTGTCCCCGGCTGCGTGAATGAATTTTATGCTTCCGTGTTCTGATGATACGACAAGCCCCACATGATCTATCTCAGGGCCTCGTCTTCTGTCAAAAAAGATCAGGTCGCCTTTGTGCAGTTCTTCAGGGTTTAAAATGTCCTTTCCTTTCCAAAAATTCCCCTGGGCCCTTGAATTCCTGGGAATATGGATTCCCGCGTGTTTAAAACTTTTCTGCATGAGTGCGGAACAGTCTATGCCTTTCCTGCTCTCGCCTCCCCAGCGATAGGGACATCCTGAGTATGATCGGGCTTTTTCAATGACATCATCTGCTTTGCGGATCGGGTGGAGGGGCTGAACCTGCCGAGGGGTTGCTATGTCATCATTGTCATATTCCACAAGAAACGCATCCCTGTTTTTCGTTACTCCTGCAATGCTTTCCCCGGAGCTTTGAAGATGCTGACGTGCCTGTCCTTTTGATGTAAATTTTCCTATACGAATTTTATACAGCAGTGTATTGTCCTGTAATTTCTTAAAAATGGATGCATTATGCCCCGCATTGATCAGTTCTGCGGATAATGCATCCGCACGATGCTGATGTTGGGTGACAAAGACCTGGATTCCCCACTGGCCTGCTAGGGCCGGAATAGGCAGGTATGCTATTAGAATTGTCAGAAAATATGGTAAAAGATGATGTTTGTTCATGTTTTATCTGTAGTAAGTACCCTCCAAAAAATGCAACTCGTTACGAGGCTCCGCCTCGTAACGCATACAGAGAGGCTCTGCCTCCCGAATACACGACAGTCAGAGTTTCTCCGTATAAAATCTTCAGATCATGTGAATCAGGGTTCGGACAATGCTAAGGCAGATATTCCAAGGGAACCCACGCGTATTGCTTCTGGCCCGGTCTCAACTGAACTTTGCCTCGCTCCGGCAGTGGCTGTTCCAGAGAAAAGAACAGGGTATAAGCTTGCCGGCGTTCACTCCCCGATGTCAACAAAGATCGGGATCACCCTCACGCCGCTCTCCTTATGCGTATAGGTCTTTTCGTACTTTTCACGGGCCGCATCGTCAATATATTCCACAAAAAAAACCAGCGACACCTCGGCAAGCCCGAGGTCTTTGCCATACAGGGCCGCCTGGTCCAGGGCCTCCTTATATCCCCTCTCATGGGTGTAGGATTTGAGCTCCAGGGCGTATGTCCGGTCTGCGTACCTCACGATAAGATCAACCTTGCCATTGCCGGTGGGAAATTCGGGCCATACACGGGCATACTGAGTTTCCAGAAAATCGCACAGCCACCGGTACAGGCCGAAATGATACACAGCCTCGCATATTCTCAGATCCTTCCGCCTGGGCGCGTCTTTCAGCAGCCATTCGCGGTTCTTTCTCAGATGGTTCTGAAACCGCCGCATCAGGTTCGGGATGTTCAGGCTTTCGTCGCTGACCGTGTCACTCAGGTCCTCGAACGGCTCGAACATTTTTCCCATCTCTCCGAATATTTCACGGGAGAAGTGGTTGAACAGGCGTTTCTGGACAAAGGGACACGCGAATCTTGCATAATAGTCGGTTCCGTTCTCTGTCTCATAAGAGATGACTCCGTTCATGTAAAGATAGTTGAGCAGGCTGTCATCATAAGTGAATTCAGTTTTTTTCACTGTTCTGAACAGTTCCAGGATCACAAATTTGTACGGTTCCCTCCCGGCCTTGCTGACAATGTTCAGGATATTGTTGTTGGGGAGCGCCTTGACCGCGGCCGCGCTGACGATCTCGAAATTTCTAGCGGAAAACGGTTCCGGGAAATTCTTATTGTAGGTTTCCGTGACCAGCTCGCCGAACCAGCAGGCCAGGCCCGGCTGTCCCCGGGTTTCATCATGTATCCGCCGGATCACATCAGGTATGATCTGCTGGCCGCTCTCCTTTTCATAGTCTGCGAACATCTCCTCTGTCTCCCTGTAGGTCAGGTTGGGAATATGCACGCTCCGCTGGACATTGAAGGGCGAACCTGTGACATTTTCGATCCCGAGTACGCTTCTGACCCCGATCAGGGCCAGGCCGTGAAGCAGACAGGTTTTCTCTTCTGACGGAAGCCCTGGCTGGTTCTTCCGTCTCATATACATATCCCTGAATTCGTTTGCAAATTTGTTGATAAAATCCTCTCCGAGCGCGTCAAATTCATCCAGTATCAGTATCACAGGTTTTGAAAAACAGCGCTTTGTGAAAACGCTGTACAGCATATCCCATTCCCTGATATCCGGCAGGTCTTTCTCAAACCACTCGCTGAGGCATCGCACGAAAAATTTCAAAACTCTTTCTTCTGATTTGATCTCTTTTGCGGACTGCATTGTGATGATGCCTGCCTCAAAATCCCCCTGCTCCCTGATGCGGCTCACAACCTGCTGCATCACCCAGGTCTTACCTGTCTGACGGGGTGCCCAGACTGTGATGTAATGGCCGCCCTCCAGGGGATCATGGCCTGTGAGTTCGTCATAAGCCCTGTCAGTCAGCGCTTTGCGGGGAGCGTGGTAATGAAGTCTTGTATTGACAGGACCGTAAGATGAGAATTTTCGCATTTTTCTGCTCCTTTTTATGGTTTCAGGAAATATGACAGCGGATATGAGGATTAAACGGATATCGGTCCGCCGTCATTCGTCATTTTTCGGGAAAATCCGTTTAATCCTCCCAATCCGCTGTTATTTTTCAGAACCACAGAATCCGTCATCAGGGCAGATATTCATGGGGAATCCATGCATACTGCTTCTGAGAAGCTCTCAGCTGAACTTTGCCCCGTTTCGGAAGCGGCTGTTCTAAGGAAAAGAAATAGAGAATGGGTTTGCCCGTATCC
Source organism: Desulfobacterales bacterium (assembly GCA_029934695.1). Taxonomy (GTDB): domain Bacteria; phylum Desulfobacterota; class Desulfobacteria; order Desulfobacterales; family 4be13; genus JAOZLU01. The sequence goes on from JAOZLU010000001.1 coordinate 19,157, forward strand.
CTGTAATTAATGACCTGATCTTCCGGATCCCAGTCTTCCGGCAGCTTAAATGAGAGAACCCTTTCTTTGGTGACCTGCTCAAGAAACACAATCCGTTCCTGGAGATATTTACGGTAAAGTTTCCGCCTGCTGGGATTCCTGATATCATCCTGAAGATCATTCAGGCTTTTTCTCAGAAATGGTGAATGAACAGGGATGCCGATTTTTTTATGGATGAATTCGGCAATATTCTCATCTGGTCCAATTTTGTCCCTGGTCAGTGCCTTCACCACCTTGATCACGGTTTTTACGAATTCCTCCTCTGTCGAGGGATCATAGAATCTGATCGCGTCGGAGAGCTGCTGCATCTGAACCTTCAGGGCTTCGATATCATTCTTTTTTATCAGCACCTTCTCATACAGTTGTTTGTGCCCGCAGCGATTTTTTTCATTCACATAGCCGATATCGCAGATCTGCACAGCCCGGAACACATCCGGGTTGATGCCATAGCGTTCCAGCATCTTCTGGGAAAATACGCCCTTGTACATATCGGTCATACCGCCGGCACTGTCAGCGCTTTTGGCTGTGCGAGGCACTGTTTTCCTCCTGATGCCGCCGGAACTTCGAATCTCTTTCAGCTCCTCTCTGATGATGAGGAAATCTTTCACCAGATCACCAAGACTCTCGGATATGGCACTGGCTGATCGGGAAGGAACTTTGTTCAGACGCCCCCGTCCCTGGTTGTTCTGTTTGATGACACGGACCTGTCTTTGAAACATCCTGTTGTATTTTTGCCATTTTTCGGTGATGTTCACCTGAAGTGCATACAGGGTGATGGCCTTCTTTCTCAGGGTCTGTCCGATGCCTTCGGCCGAGAATTTCCTGTCCTGGGGGTATTGGTCATACTGCTCATGGTTGCCGTGGTCTCCGATCAGCAGGATGTATTTTTCCCCCTTTTTCCTGCTCTTCCATCGAAGTTCGTTCATGGTCCTGCTGATGCCGAGAAACACAGCTTCAGGATATTTCCCTGGCCCGCTGTCATCCCCGTGGCTGGTGATGATTCTTACATTGTTCACAGCTTTCCGGAGGGTATTCAGATCCTTGGTGAAGCCGGTCATTTTTTCAAACACCCTGTCCCCGACCGGGTAATCCCTGTAAACTGCGATGGCAATATTCGCGGTCATGCCATCCCTGCCCTGATATTCCCCAAGGAAATTTTTCAGTGCGGTCTTCACTGCCGCGATATGATTCTCCATGCCTTTGGTCCCGTCAATAAGAATGGCGATCTGCACATTTTCATTCTGGATCACCTTCATGACTTTATTTTTCTCAGCATCCACCTCGGTCGCGCTGTAAACCTTTCCCCCCTCTCCAAAGGCATTGCCGATATAAGCGATTTTGTATCGGGCCCCGTTGTCCAGTTTCTTCAGGGTTGGAAAACGGTTGGCATAGTAAGGCATTGGCTCAGGGGTCTTTCCCTCTGTGAACATGGGGGGGGCTTTCCTGGCAAGTTTGCGTTCGGAACTGAATATCTTACCAATTTCGCACCCTGCCCGGTCCCTGTAATTGTCTTTGCCAAATTCAACGCCGATGAGGGTGTTCCAGGAAATGACATGATTTTTGTCAATCCAGCCAGTCAGCACAGATTCGGAATTGTCTCTGAGCATTCGGTCCGTGCGGCCCACCAGCATGGCCTTTTTTGACTCTGCAAAGATAAAGCGGACTTCGAAGATGGATATCTTTCCCCGGGGTCTTCCTGAAAGGCCCGGGTTGTCATAATACCCAATGTCTGATTCGATGTTTCCACTTTGGGGTCTGTTCACAATCAGGGCCTTTTTAATGAGCTTGGAATCCGGCATCCGCCGGGCCATGATATATCCGGAGTTTCTGAGATTCTTCAGAAACTGGAATCGTTTTTTTTCTATAAAGGCACTGTCGCCTCCGGTAATCTGGATCTGGTAAAACTGCCCGCTTTCGTTCATAATTTCAAATGATTTGCCAAAGAGGTTTTCATCTGTGCGGACAGGAGGCGATCCTGTGCTGTCATGGGTATAGAGTTTTGGGGAAGCGGTCGTGATGGTGACATAGTCTTCAGAGTCAGCCCCATGGAATGTTGCAGGAAAAAGAAGAGAAATTAGGCAGAAAGACAACAGGGCAAAAAGTGAGACGCGTTTCATATTACCTCCTCTGTAAATTAAAACTGGAACTGACGGTTTTTTGGGTTTCGGGAAATATGACAGCGGATATGAGGATTGAACGGATATCGGTCCCCGGTCCGCCTTCATTTTCAGGGAAAATCCGTTTCATCCCCCTGATCCGCTGTCATTTTTCAGGAAAATTCCGCTGTCATTTTTCAGAATCACAGAATCCGTCATCAGGGCAGATATTCATGGGGAATCCAGGCGTATGGCTTCTGGCTCTCCCTCAACTTAGATGCCCTCCGTTCAGCAAGTGGCTGTTCCAGGGAAAAGAAATAGGAGACGGTTTCGCCCGAGTTCCTGTAGAGAAAAACCTCATCATTGGGTTCCCAGTCCTCCTCGGTAAATATGAGTTTTTTTTCTTTTGTGACCTGCTCAAGAAGCACAATCCGTTCCTGGAGATATTTCCGATAAGTTAACCGTTTGCTCCGGTTTCGAACATCATCAAGAAGCTGATCCAGGCTCTTGTTCAGAAATGGCGTGTTCACAGGAATCCCGGTTTTTTTATGGATGAATTCCGCTATATTCTCATCCGGTGCAATCTTGTCCCCGGTCAGAGTCTTTACCACTTTGGTCACGGTCTTTGTGAATTGCTCCTCGGCCGAGGAATCATAGAATTTGATCGCGTCCGAGAGTCTCTGCATCTGCACTTTCAAGTTTTCGATTTCATTCTTTATTATCAGTACTCTTTCATATAACTGTTCGTGGCCGCAGGAATTTTTGTTATTCACATAGCCAATATCACAGATCTGCACGGCCCGGAACACATCCGGGTTGATACCGTAGCGTTCCAGCATCTTCTGGGCAAACACACCTTTGTACATGTCGCTCATGCCGGTGGGAGTTTTAGAACTGCCGGAACCTTCGACTGTATAAGATGTCACGTCATCCCTGACAGTGCCGGAGTTCCGAATGTCCACCAAGGCCCCTTTGATAATGAGGAAATCTTTCACCAGTTCTCCGAGACCTTCATAGATCGCATTGGATGACCGGGAGGGGACTTTGATCAGACGCCCCCGAGTCTGGTTGTTTTCCTTGATGACACCGATCTGTCTTTTAAACATCTCATTGTATTTCCGCCATTTTCCGGTGATGTTCACCTGAAGCGCGCACAAGGTGATGGTTTTGCCTTTCAGGGCCTGTCCGATTTTTTGGGCTGTGAACTCCTTGTCCTGGGGGTATTGGTCATACTGCTCATGGTTGCCGTGGTCCCCGATGAGCAGGATGTACTTTTCCCCCTGATCCGAACCCTTCCATTCAAATTCGTTCATGGTTCTGCTGATACCGAGAAACAGGGCTTCGGGATATTTTCCCGGTCCCCGGTCCCTGCCCTGGCTGGTGATGATCCTCACATTGCCCACCGCCCGTTGGAGGGTATCCAGGTCCCTGGTGAAACCGGTCATTTTTTCAAAAACTTTATCCCCGACCGGATAATCCCTGTAAATCGCAATGGCTATGTTCGCAGTCATGCCGTTCTTGCCCTGGTATTCCCGGAGGAACTTGCCCACCGCGGTCTTCACTGCCCCGATATGGTTCTCCATGCCTTTGGTTCCATCTATGAGAATGGCGATCTGCACGTCATCGTTCTGGATCACCTTCATAATTTTGTTTTTCTCCGCATCCACCTGTGTCGCACTGTAAACCACCTTTTCCTTTCCCTGCCCTTTTCCAAAGGCATTGCCGATATAGGCAATTTTGTAGCTGCTTCCGTTGTCTCGTTTCTCCAGGGTCGGAAAACGGTTGGCATAATGGGGCATGGGTTCAGGAGTGTTTCCCTCTGTGAACATGGGGGATTTATTTGCCTTCAGCTTGCGCTCGGAATTGAATATCTTCCCGATTTCGCATTCCTTTCGCTCGGAGTAATTGTCTTTGTAAAATTCAATGCCGATGAGGGTGTTCCAGGACACAATATGATCTTTGTCAATCCATCCCACCAGAACAGATTTGGAATTGGCTACTGTCATCCGGTCTGTGCGGCCCACAAGCATGGCCTTTTCCGATTCTGCAAACACGAAACGAATCTCGAAAATGGATATTTTTCCCCGGGGACTTCCTGAAAGGTCCGGGTTGTCGTAATGCCCGATATCCGACTCAATGTTTCCGGCCCGGGGTCTGTTCACAATCAATGCTTTTTGGATGAGTCTGGAATTCGGCATTCGCCGGGCCATAATATACGAAATATCCTTGGAGTTCCTCAAAATCCAGGTCGGTTTTTCTTCTATGAACGCGTTCTCGGTCCCCGGGACTGCGATCTGCAAAAACTGCCCGCTGTCGTTCATCACGTCAAATGACTTGCCAAAGAGGCTCTCATCTGTATGAACACGAGGCGAGCCGGTGTTGGCTTCTCTGTAGAGTTCTGGAGAAGCAGTGATAATGGTTACATAGTCTTCCTGTGACGCGGGAGCAATCCCTGCATAACCTGAATGAAGCACCAAGGGAAAGATAAAAAGAATCCATGCAAAGGTCGTAAGAATTAATTTTTTCATGCCAATACCTCCTTAAAAGCCAAAGAAATTTCTGATATTATTCATATTAAATATGTTCTGATAATTCTCTTCCAAATTACTGATTTTTATTTCCTCATATTTGAGGTTTTGCAATGCCCTCTCTGTGCTGGCTGAGTCTATTCTGCCCATTTCCATAAAATTTATGAAATAAATCCGTGCATTATTCAAAGTTCTGAATTTGTTGAGAACCATCGTTCCTGTGGAATAGGAGTCCAGGTAAATGATGTGAACCACTGAGGTAGTATCCCGGACATAGTTCTCGTAATCCTGTTCAAGGGACTCATTGCTCCATTGGTAATCCGGGGAATCATACACGACTCTCTCCAACAGCAGAAAATCCTTGATATTCATTGCTCCGGAATCAACGAATTTGTCCCGGGCAACCCGGACATAAATATTGTCATACTTCCTCATCCGCTGTACCTGGGAAACAAAATTGTTGAAATCAGCGTCCAACTTGAACTGGATATGTTTAAAAACCTCTTCAGATATCTTGGTTCTGTATGATGTGCTGTACTGCAAGGGATAATAGATAATCAGCACTTTTTTGTTCTTGTTTATGAGCTTGTACCGAAGATTTACCGAGTTTACAAGGCTTCCTGCATCTGCGCCGCTGCTGTATTCAATTTCATAAATGCCCGCACTGCACTTATAGGCTTTGAGCTCCTCTGAAAAAAATTGAACGTCTGCGTCATTAACTCTTTTTTTGGATATTAAAGAATAGTTCGGGGTATTTATGGTATCTATTTCAAGGTTTTGTGTGTTACCACCCCTAAATATGGAGATTCCTTGTGGAAGATATGCCGTTGTCTCCCGGGGGCTGCCCTCAATGGTAAACGGTCTTTCATAAAATTCCAGGTTCACCTTGTAAAATTTGAATTTGGGTGTCACTGTATAGTCAAGACAGGGAATATCTGGCCCGCATGATTCAGGTTGAGAAATACGATAATTTGTTGTCTCAACGCCATTGTAGTCGCTAACAGGGGAGTTCACAGGGCCTTTTTTTATGTATTCAGTACCGGATTCAGCCATGAGGAAGCCCTTATTCAGTGAATAGGCAGATTCAAATTCTCCAGGAAAGCTCTTGAACTCATCTTTATATTCAGTGCCACGAAACCCCTTGTCAAGAGAGAAAGTAAGCGAAGCAGGGGTGATTTTAAGGATAATTTCACTTTCCTTACTATCATCCAG